>CANHON010000040.1 GCA_947462115.1 Deltaproteobacteria bacterium
CGGGCGGGCGCCGGGCCCGGCCTCGGCCGGCACGGCGGCCGGGGACCCGGCGAGCGCGCAGGGGGGCGTCGGCGCCCGGGCGGCTGGCGTCGGCGCCCGCCCCGGGCCTAGCCGCCGCCACCTCGCACGGCTGCCAGGAGGGCCAACACGACGCCGACCGCGTCCTGTCGGAGCAGCTCATCGTCGGGGTCGCCCAGGAAGGCGGCGTACCGCCGCGGGCCGACGTGGTCGATGGTAGCGAAGTCTTCGGCGAGGATTCGCAGCGCCTCTTGGGCCTCGGCCACGTCGGCGATCCGACCGAAGGCCTTCGCGACCCCAGACACCGGCGGGTCGCCGTGGTGCGTCAGCAGGTAGACGAGGTCGTAGGCGTCCTTGTTGGCGCCGCGGCCACGGAAGGCGTGGGCCTTCATCGCGACGAAGGCGGCAGGGCCGGCGACGCGCACCCGCCGCTGTGCGCGCTCCCCCAAAGGCGTGAGGTCGTCGAGGATGACCTCTGTGGCGTCGGCGAAGGCCAGCGGGAGGGCGGGCATCACGATCGCGGCGAAGTCAGCCTCGAGGCTCTGCAACGAGCCGGGGCGTTGGCCGGCTGCGACGGGCGGGATGAGGAAGTCGAGCGTCACGCGGGCCTCCGCGAGCGCCCAGGTCTGCCGCGCCGGGTTGCCCCGCTCGTTGGTCACCGGCGCGAAGCCACGGTCTCGAAGCCGCTCAGCGATCTCGCGGTACCGCTGCTCGTTGAGCAGCGCGAGGGCGAGGCCGAGGTCGAGATCGCGGGTGCCGACATGCCGACCCTCCGCTGGCGCGGCAGCCTGGTCGATCAACAGGGTCGGGACGAGACCGCCGACTACCACGATGTCTTCGAGGAGATCTCCGAGGATGGTCGCCACATAGAGGCACATTCGCCGCGCCTCGAGGGCCAGCTCGGGCGGGTAGGCTTCGGCGGTGCTGGGCTTGTCGATCACCGGTCGCTCCAGCGCAGCCGGCGGGCGCGCAGGTCTTCTGCGGCCTCCTTGGCGCGCTCGGGGTGGTCCAGCAGGTCGAGGTAGACCTGCACGGGGTGCGCGCACCAGCAGCCGCGCTCCTCGCGGCCCATGAGCACCCCGACGTCGCGTGGCTCGACGATGCGCACGTTTTCGCCGCGCTCGACCTCGCGCAGCCCGAGCGCCTCGGGATCGGGCGGGGGCCGGTCTACGTAGAGGGTCGTCAGGCGGAAGTCGGCGAAGGCCGTGTACTGCCAGGCCGCCGCGAGCCCGGTCGCGGCCCAGGTCAGGTCGGTCGTCGCGAGCTTGTCGGCGAGGCGCTTGAGCACGTCGGGGCCGGAGCGGCCGACGGCGTGGAAGCGGCGGATGCAGTGGTCGTCGAACCGGGCGTGCTGCGCCCACGCGTCGAGCAGGACGGCGGGGTGGCGGGCGCGCAGGGCGCCCTTGTCGTCGCGGTCGAGCAGGTCGTCGGCCTCGAGGCGCTGAACCACCTTGCTGACCGTGCCCGGGGGCAGGCCCGCCTCGGCCGCGAGCTCGCGCTGCCGCCACCACCGCGCGGCGTCGATCAGGAGCAGGCGCGGGACGCGGGAGTAGCGGGGCGTAAACGCGTGCGACGGCCGCCCGGGGCGGGTGGCTCGGTTCGGCTGGCCTTCGACGTGCACGTGGATGTTTTTGGCGTGGAGCTCGGCGTTGCCGGACAGGTCGACCCACGACAGCCCGCGCGCCGCGGCCCACGCCCGCGCGGTCGGGCCCATGTAGGGCACCACCAGAAGCGGTTGTGCGCCGTCGTTTTGGAGGGCGGCGAGGCGCTCGGCGGCGGTGGCGAGGCCGCCGATGTGGTCGGAGCCCTTGACCTCGAGCCGGAGGCGCTGCTCACCGAGGTGGAGGATGAGCGCGGGGCTGCCCTCGGCGGGCGCGGGCCCGTGCGCGAGCGCGTGTGCCTGCCCGGGGAGCCAGCGCTGGAGGAGCGCCGGGAGGCGGTCGAGGGCCTGGCGGTGCGGGGTGTCCATGTTTCCTAAATAGCATTGGTTTCGTGGTGGGGAAAGGAGGCTGATTTAGGAAACTCGTCCCGCTCATCCTTGGGCCCCGCGCTTCGGGACCCCCGCGCCCGCCGACCCCGGGGCCCCGGCGAGCGCGCAGGGGGGCGTCGGCGCCCGGGCTCAGGGCCAGATCGGCCGCAGCAGGCTGCCGGTGTAGAAGACCCAGGCCATGGAGATGAGCCCGGCGGCGTTCATGCCGAGGCCGGCGAGGGTGTACTCCTGGCGCGTGTATTGGCGGTCGCGCCAGAGGATGAGCAGGTCGGCGAGCAGCCAGAGCGTGCCAAAGGCCAGCATGCTGGCCAATAGCCAGTCGGCGAAGGCGAACCACAGGAGGGCGGCCTCGATGGCGACCACGCCGGTGATGATGAGCTTGCTCGGGCGCACGCCGAGGCGGGTGGCGCTCGTGACCCGGCCGCTGGCGAGATCGGGCCAGTAGTCCATCACCTCGCCGATGAGCTGCGCCTGGAGGCAGAACAGGGCGAGGTAGACCAGGGCTTGCCAGGGCACCGCCGGCACGCCGGCGACCTGCACCGCGAGCTGGACCACGAGGAGGTAGCCGAGCGGGTTGATGAGGTCGAAGGGCGGTCGGCCGCGCAGGCCGCCGATGCGGGCGTTGTAGGTGGCGTTGACCGCGACGATGCCGGCCATGAGCAGCAGGGCGCTGGGGCCGGAGAGGGCGGTGAACAGCGCGGCGAAGATGACCTGCAGCACGGCGTTGAGGCGCAGGCTGAACCGCAGCTCGTCGGCGGTGGCGCGGGCGCCGAACAGCCAGGAGTCTTTGCGGGGGTTCTGCGCGTCGATGTCGACGTCTACGAGGTCATTCCAGCCGTAGACGAGGGCGTTGAGCGGGTAGGTGACGTAGAGCAGGCCCAGGTAGGGCCCGGGCTGCGACCAGTCGGCGCCGGCGGCCAACGGCAGGGCGTAGAGCCAGAGGGTCTGGAACCAGAGGCCCGGCCGGGAGATCTTGAGCAGGGTGCGGAGCGAAGGCACGGGGGCTCCGCGGTGGGCGGTCAGCCGAGCAGGGCGAGCAGCTCGTCGCGGGTGATGCGGCCCGCCTGATCAGCCTCGCCCAAGGCGGCGTCGGCGAGGGCGCGCTTGCGCTCTTGCAGCTCTAGGATGCGCTCCTCGACGGTGCCTTCGGCGACCAAGCGGTAGACCATGACCGGCTTGTCTTGGCCGATGCGGTGCGCGCGGTCGGCGGCCTGCTCTTCGACGGCGGGGTTCCACCAGGGGTCGAGCAAGAAGACGTGGTCGGCGGCCGTGAGGTTGAGGCCGGTGCCGCCCGCCTTGAGCGAGATGAGGAAGACCGGCGGCCCCTCGGGGCTCTGGAAGGCCTCGACCACGCCTTGGCGGTCGCGGGTGCTGCCGTCTAGGCGCACGAAGTCGAGCTTGGCGCGCTTGAGGGCGGGCTCCACGCGGTCGAGCAGGCTCGTCCACTGGGAGAAGACCAGGGCCTTGTGGCCGCCGGCGACGACCTCTTCCAAGGTCTCGACCAGGAGCTCGACCTTGCTGCTGCGCTCGATGTTGTCCTGGCCGGGGATGAGGCCGGAGTGACAGGAGGCCTGGCGCAGGCGCAGCAGGGCCTCTAGGGCGGCGAGCACGTTGCCGCGGCCGATCTCGGCCACCACCTCGTCGTAGGTGGCGGCGCGGATGGCGTCGTAGATGGCGCGCTCGTCTTTGGAGAGCGTGCAGTAGAGCACCATGTCGGTGCGCGGCGGCAGCTCGGGCGCGACCTCTTCTTTGAGGCGGCGCAGCACGAAGGGCTTGATGCGCTCGCGCAGGCGCTGGGCCGAGCCGGGCTCGCCTAGGCTGATCGGCTTCTCGTAGCGCTCGCGGAAGTCGCGCCGGCCGCCGAGCAGGCCGCGGTTGAGGAAGTGGAACTGGCTCCACAGCTCCTCTAGGCGGTTCTCGACCGGGGTGCCGGTGAGGGTCACGCGGAAGTCGGCGTCTAGTTTGAAGGCCGCGCCGGCCACCTGGGACTCGGGGTTCTTGATGGCCTGGGCCTCGTCTAGGATGCAGAGCTTCCAGTCTAGGGCCTGGAGCTTGTCGAGATCACCGCGCAGCAGGCCATAGGTGGTGATCACTAAGTCGGCTTTGGGGTCGAGCTGGCGCTGCAGGCCGTGGTAGATGCACAGCTTGAGGTTGGGCCGGAACTTGCGGGCCTCGGTCTCCCAGTTGTGCACGACGCTGGTGGGGCAGACCACCAAGGTGCGCTTCTCGACGATGCACAGGGCTTGGATGGTCTTGCCCAAGCCCATGTCGTCGGCCAGGATGCCGCCCATGCCGCTGCGCTTGAGGAATTGCAGCCAGGCCACGCCTTGGGTCTGGTAGTGGCGCAGGCTGGCGGTGAGGTCGCGCGGGAGCTTGGCGTCGGGGATGCCGGCGAAGTCGCTGACGAGGGCTTGCAGGCCGACGAGCGAGGGCGGGGGCGGCTGGTCTAGCTCTTTGGCTAGGCGCGCGAGGTCGAAGAGCGCGTGGCGGGGCACCCGGCCGTTGGCGTCGCGGGCCTCGAGCAGGTCGGCGACGAGGTGGCCGTGCTCTTCGAGCCAGCCGGTGGGCAAGGGGGCCCAGCCGTCGCTCACGCGCACGAGGCGGGCGCCCTGCATCCAGGCCTCGACGAGGCGCTTGGGGTCGGCGCCGGCGAAGTCGAGGTCCAAGCGGTCGCCGTCGATGGTGACCTTGGGCGTGATGGCGGCGCTGCGCTTGAACTTGGTCCAGCCGTCGCCCTCGATCTCGCCGGGGAAGCTCTCGAGCTCGTCGACGAAGCGGACCGCGGCCTCGCCTTGGAAGACCCGCTCTAGGCCGACGGCCAAGCCCATGTGCTCGCCGGACTCGCGGATGAGGCGCTCCTCGGCCCGGCGGTTGCGCACCGGCACCGTGCCGCCGAAGACCTCGAGCTCGCCGCGCTCGACCTTGGCGGTGGGCGGCTCGCCGTAGACGATGACCGGCTTGACGGTGAGGACCTCGCCGCGGGCCCGGGTCTCGAGCACGAGGCGGGGCTTGCCCTCTAGGCTGTCGGGCAGGCGGTTGGTGCGCTCGATGACCGGGATCTTGCCGCGCAGGGTGGGCAGGGCCTCGGCGACGAGCTTGCGCACCTCATCGACCCGGAACTGCATGCCGCGGGTCAGCGCGGTGCGCTGGACCTCGCTGAGCTCGCCCTTGGCGATGGCCCGCATGGTGGAGCCGCAGCACACCGCGCTGTTTTTGAAGACCTCGGTGATGGCCGGGTCGCGCACGATGCGCAGGCGGAAGCCCTGCGGGTTGGTGGGGTCTGGGTCGTCCTCGACCAGGGCGTGGGGCAGCACCGGCACGCCGCTGATCTGGATGCGCTCGCCGTCGAGCTTGACGTCGGGGTGGCCGCTGAGGGCCTCGAACAGCACCGGCACCACCTCGCGGGGCACCACGGTGTCCCAGCGGGTGGCCATGACGCGCTCGGCGGCCAGATCGGCGTCGACGCTGAGGATGATGTCCAGCGGGACATCTTTGCGCGAGGTGTGGGCCGAGAGGCTGCCGGTGTAGGGCTCGTCCTCGCCCAGGCGCACCAGGACCCGGCCGACCCGGAAGCCGTTGGGATCGCGGGTGATGCGGTAGCCGACGCTGGCCGCCACCCGGCTCGGGCCGCGCTCGGCGGGGGCGCCGTCGGGGCGCTCGCCCATCACCGGCAGGGTGGGCGGGCCGGGGCGCCGCTCGGCGTGATCCATGGAGATCACGGCCGCCACGATGTGGGCGCAGGCGTCGGCCGGCATGGGGCAGTCGCAGGACCAGTCCCGGCGCTCCGGCCAGAGGTGGACCGTCCAGGGGTGGCGGAGGCTGGGCTCGGCGACGCGCAGGACGAAGGCGTCGTCGTCTTTGCCGACGCCTTGAACGAGGCCACGGCGCGCTAGCTGCACACCGCGGGTGTAGGCCGCGACGGTGGCGCGGTTGCGAACGTCTTCGATGAGGCTCATGGGGGCGGCCTCTATCGGGCCAGGGGCCTTGGGTCCACGTTTGACGGGCGGTTCGCGGCGGGCCGATGGCCGGAGTGGCGCTGCTTCCTGCGCTTCGGCCCGAAAAGGAAGCGCGCTGATCCCTTGCGGACTTGTGCGCACCTGTCTTTCATCTCTGTACAAACCGGATACAAAGCCTGGGCGATCCCCGTGCGGTCGCCAAGCTCGTGGCGCGGCTGGCCCTTGGCCGCCGTCCGCCGCGGCCCCGCCCTCGCGGGTCTGCGGCCCTCGCTGTGCTCCAACACCCGGATGGTTCCGGGGGTCAGCCGCGTCACCTTGGCCGCCCCGCCCCTCCGCCCGGCGGGGCCTTGCCCACCGCCCAAAGGAATCGCCGTGAATGACGTGCAGCAGGTCGATGTCATCGTCATCGGCGCCGGCTTTGGCGGGCTTGGGGCGGCGCTGACCGCGGCCGAGCGCGGCGCGAAGGTCGTGCTGCTCGAGGCCCTGAGCTACCCCGGCGGCTGCGCGGCCACCTTCTCGCGCCAGGGCTACCGCTTCGACGCCGGCGCCACCCTCTGCGCCGGCCTCGCCCCCGGCCAGCTGTTCGCCCGCTGGATCGACCGCTACGGCCTGCCGCTGCACATCCGGCCCCTGTCCCCGGCCGTCGAGCTGCGCGCCCCGGGCTGGTCCTTGTCGATGCCGCCCACCCGGGCGGGCCTCGTGGCGGCCCTCGTGGCGCAGGGCTGCCCAGAAGCCCCGCTGCTGCGCTTTTTTCGCGAACAGCAGCGGGTGGCCGACGCGCTGTGGCCGGCGCTCGACGCCGCCGGTCGGCTGCCGCCCTTCGACGGCCCCGGCCTGGTCTGGGCCCTGAAGAGCGGCCTGCGGCTGATCCCGGCCCTGCGGTGGGCGGGCCGCCCCCTGCGCGCGGTGCTCGAGGCCACCGGCTGCTTGGGGCTGCGACCGCTGCGCCTCGTGCTCGACGCCCTCTGTCAGATCACCGTGCAGGTCGACGCTTTGGACGCTGAGGCCCCGCTGGCCCTCTCGGCCCTGGACTACCTGTGGCGGGGGGCCGCCCACGTCGATGGCGGCGTCGGCGCGCTGGCCTCGGCGCTCAGCGGGGCGCTGCAGCAGGCCGGCGGCGAGGCGCGGTTCGCGGCCCGGGCGCGGGGCTTGCAGCGGACGGCGGGCGGCTGGGCGGTGGAGGCGCGGGGGCGGCGGCTGTGGGCCCCGACGGTGCTGGCCAACCTGCTCCCCCAGGACGTAGCCGCCCTGCTCGGGGAGGCGGCGCCGCCGCAGCTCGGGGCGCTGGCGGCGCCGGTGGCCGAGGGCTGGGGCGCGGTCATGCGCTACTGCGGGCTGCGCGACGATCCGGGCCTGCCGCGCGGGGCGCACCACTATGAGCTGATCGGCGACCCGGACGCTGCTTTCGTCGAGGGCAACCACATCTTCGCCTCGCTGTCCGCCGAAGGGGAGGCCGGGCGGGCGCCGGCCGGCCACCGGGCGCTGACGGTGAGCACCCACCTCTCGATCGCCCGCCTCCGGGGCCTCGATCCGGCGGGGCAGGCCGCCCTCGTCTCTGGCGTGCAGCAGGCCATGGACACGCTACTGCAGCGGCTCGCGCCCGAGGTGGCGGGGGCGGTGGAGCGCGCCATGCCGGGCAGCCCGCGCACCTTCCGGCGGTTCACCGGGCGGGCCGAGGGCCTGGTGGGCGGCGTGCCGCGGCGGGCCGGCTGGTCGCACTACCGGGGGCTGGTGCCGCGCCCGGTGGCGCCGGGCCTGTGGATGGTGGGCGACAGCGTATTTCCGGGCCAGAGCACCTTAGCGACGGCCATCGGCGGGGCCCGCACCGCCCGGGCGGCCCTAGGCGGCGGGGCGACGGCGCGGCTCCTGACCTCGTGAACGCCGCTCAGCTAGCTGAGGGCCTGAAGGCCGCTCAGGGCGTGCCGGCCGAGGACATGGTGTTGAGCTCGGAGAAGCCCGGCAGGGTCGAGAGATCGGGCACCATCACGATCTCGATGCGGCGGTTGCGGGTGCGGGCGTCGGGGCTCGTATTGGCCATCGTCGGGCGGGTCTCGGCGAAGGCCGCGGCGCTGACGTTGCTGGCCACCATGCCGCCTTCGACCAGCGCTTTGAGCACCGTGATGCTGCGCGCGCTCGACAGCTCCCAGTTGCTCGGGAACTGGGCGGTCTTGATCGGCACGTCGTCGGTGTGGCCCTCGACCTGGAACCGCTTGTCGCCGAGGCTGGCGAGGATGGCGCCGACCTCGAGCAGGGCCTGCTTGCCTTGGGGCGAGAGGGTGGCCTTGCCGCTGGCGAACAGGATGTCGGTGGCGAGCTCGACCACGAGGCGCCCGTCCACCACCTTGACCCGCAGCTTGCCCGAGTCCACCATGCCCTGAAAGCGCAGCAGCAAGGCTTTGTACTCGGCGATGCGGTCGTCGGCGGCCTTCTTTCGGGCGGCGAGCTCGGTGAGGGCCCGGCTCATGTCCACCACCGAGTCGGTGAGCTGGCCCTTCTCGGACATCAGCTTGGCCACCTCTTCGCGCAGCTTGTCGGCCTCGGCGCCCGCGGCGACCGAGCGGCGGGTCTCGGCGTCGAGGGCGGCCTCTAAGCTCTCGGACTCGGCCTTGCGGTCGCGCAGGGCCTCGCGGGTCTTGTCTAAGACAGCGGACTGCTCGGCATACTTGCGCTTGCTGACGCAGCCGGTGGACAGCAGCAGGGCGGCGCTGAGCAGGCCGACGGTGCGGGGGAGGTGCATGGGGGCTCCGGTGGTTCAGCGGGGGGCGGGCTCGCGCGGCAGCAGCGCCTCTAGGGCGGGGGCGGGCTCGCCGGTGGCGGCGCCGAGCTCGGCGATGGCGCGGGCGATCCCGCGGCGAAGCTCGTCTAAGAAGCTATTTTGGGCCTCGGGCGGCAGGTGCAGGCGCACCTGCTCGGTGACTAGGCTCGCCAAGGTCTGCATGACCGGGAGCGCGCCCGACAGCACGTACTCGCCGGCCCGGAGCTGCTGCTGCGCGCCGGTCTGTAGCCGACCGTAGGCCACCAGCGCGCGCTGCACCTCCGCTAGGATGGCGTGGCGCATGATCACGTCGGCCTCTGCGGCGATGTCGAGGTGGGGCACGAGCCAGGGCACCGGGGCGGTGGGCTCGGGGCGGACCGGGGGCGGCGGCGCGGCGGCGGGGAGCGGCGCGGCGGCGGGGAGCGGCGCGGCGGCCCGCCGTTCCAGCGCGGCGCTCATTTGGTGGAGCGGGCTGAGGATGGCGTTCAGCACGCTGTTGAGGCGCTCATCGCCGCCGCGGTCGCGCAGGGCGCCGTCGATGCGGCTGAGCTGCTCGTGGAGGCCGCTGAGGGTGCCGGTGACCCGGGCCACCGGATCGTCGTCGCCGCCGCCCATCATGCGCTGGCGGGCGAATTCTTTGCTGATCTCCGCCCAGCGCGCGGCCTGGGCCTCGCTCATGCGCCCGCGCAGGGCCGCTAGCTTGAGCAGGTTGTTCTCGGCGCCGCCGGTCAGCGTCTGGGCCTCGCCGGTGTAGTGGTCGTCGATGATGCGCTGGAGCTCGTCGTCATTCATGGCGCTGGCGATCTTCTCGGCGATCTTGGCCATGTTGCGGTAGCTGCCCTGGAGCTTGAAGGGCGGCTCGGTGCGGTAGCGCTCGTCGATGCCGGCCGACCGGATGTACTCGGCGTTGACCTTGAGCAGCACGTCTCGGGCGGCCTCCATCCGCAGCAGCACGGCGCCGACCTCTTGCTGCTCGGCCGAGGACATATCGACCGAGAGCTGCGTCTGGTCGATCTCTTGGCCGTGGGCGTGGTCGCGCAGCAGGTAGAGGTCGCGCAGCGGGCGGCTGGCCAGGGGGGCGAGCGTGCGGTTGCTCGTGAGGCAGTTCTCGATGTAGCTGAGGGCGAACAGGTCTTGCCTCCCGCCCAAGATGTCACCCAAGTTATAGGTGTCGGCGCGGTTGGCCAACATATCGGGGATCTGGAAGCGGGCGCCGGTCTCGGTGTAGGGGTTGCCGGCCATCACGATGCAGAACTTCCGGCCCTTGAGGTCGTAGGTGCGGGTCTGGCCCTTCCACACGCCCTCGACCCGCCGCGTGCCGTCGCAGAGCGAGATGAACTTCTGCAGCAGCTCGGGGTTGGTGTGCTGGATGTCGTCTAAGTACAGCATGACGTTCTCGCCCATCTCAAAGGCGAGGTTGATCTTCTCCACCTCTTGGCGGGCCGTCGCGTCGGGCGCCTGGGCCGGGTCTAGGCTGGTGACGGCGTGGCCGATGCTCGGGCCGTTCACCTTCATGAAAACGAGCCCCAGCACGTTGGCCACGTACTCCATCAACGTGGTCTTGCCGTAGCCCGGCGGGGAGATCAGGAGCAGCAGGCCCATCGTATCGGTGCGCTTGCCTTGGCCGGCGGCCCCGAGCTGCTTGGCCAAGTTGTCGCCGATGAGCGGCAGGTACACCTCGTTGATCAAGCGGTTGCGCACGAAGGAGGTCATGGGCTTGGGCCGCAGCTCCTCCAAGCGCAGGCCCCGGCGGGCGCGGTCGAGCAGGGCGTGCCGCAGGGCCCGGCTGTGCACGAAGCCCGGCGCCCGCTCCTCGAAGAACCGGGTGGAGCGGCTGAGCAGCTCGTCATAGCGGAGCTTCATGCTGCGCTCTTGGATGCGCGGGTGCTGCCCTAACAGGCCGGTCAGCTCCACCTCCACCGCCACGGTGGAGGGGGCGCGGTCGAGCTTGCGCTCGGTCACCAAGGCGACGGCGGCCTCTAGGCTGGCGTAGCCCAAGCCCGCCCGGTCGGGGCCCCCGGCGCGCACCAAGGCTTCGAGCCAAGCCAAGGCCAAGCCGAGCTTGGCCGACAGCCGACCGTCCAAGGCGCGGAGGTCCTCTTCGAAGGCTGGCCGGATGCGCTGGGTCTCGAGCAGGGCGCTGAGGCCGTCCTTGAGCTTGCTGGCGGCGGCGCTCAGCACGAAGCGGGGCCGCTCCACCGCGAGCTCATCGCAGAGGTAGGCGGCGGCGGCGGACACGCTGGCGGCGTCTTCGGCGAAGGCCGGGGCCTCGGCCCGCAAGAAGGCCGTGATGCGCTCGGCGAAGGTGGCCTGCAGCGCGCGATTGTCGCTGAAGTCCGGGAAGGCGGCGCTGAGGCGGGCCAAGGCGATGGCTTGTTTGTGGAGCGTGGCCTTGTCGTCGCGGGCCTCGGACAGGGCCCAATACAAGGCGCCCAAGGCCCGGCCGGTGGGCGGGTGGCGGAGGGCGCCGGCCGTGCGGCGCAGGCCGAGCAGCTTCTCCACGATCAGCGCCGCGTCGGCGTCGTGCACGCCCCGCTCGTAGCCCTCGTCGTAGCGGTCGGCGGCGAAGGCCCGGACCCGCTCCAGCAGCTGGCCCTCGGTGAGCAGCGCCTCTTCCAAAATGGCGATGGTCAGGCCCTTGGCGTTGGCCTCGGCCGCCTGCAGCAGGCGAACGGCGAGGTGCTCGCCGCGGTACAGCGTCTCGTCTTCGCTGACCACCGACATCGACCAAAATGGCCGCGTGGCCAAGAACTCCGGGTCGCTGATGTCCTCGTAGTAGCCGGTGCCGGTGAGGTGCAGGGCCATGCCCTCGCCGCGGGGCACCACTGTGAGGTCGATGGCTTGGCGGTTGACGGCGAAGCGGTGGCGGCCCAACTTGAGCAGGTCGGCCCCGTCCTCGAACAGGTCGGCCTTGTCGCGAATGACGCGCAGCGCGTTGCTTCGGACGGCGAGCAGGCGGCCTTGCAGGTCCTCGGACTTGACGGTGTCGCCGAGCTCGGTGAGCTGAACGGCGATCTGGCGGACCTTCTGCACCATCGGGTCGCTGGCGAACCAAGCCTGCAGGCCCGCCTCGGCCTCAAAACTCCGCGCCCGGCGGCCGAGCCCCTCCAAAATGCGCGCGGCGGCGCTCTGAAGGGCCGCGACCCTCCGCTGGCGCTCCTCCAACAGCTGCTGCCGCCGGGCCTCGAAGGCCTCGCTGACCTCCTCGCGCTTGCCGGTGATGTCGGCCAAGAAGCTCTCAAACTCGCCGAAGCGGCCCTCGAGCTCCTCGAGCTGCACCATCAGCCGGCCGCGCTGCTCGTCGCAGCGCTCGGGGGAGTCGGCTAGTGACAGGGCGCTGCTCACACCTTGGGCCAACAGCTTGAATTGGGCCGCGAACTCGGCCTTGGCCTCCCGCTCGGCTAGGCTGCGCCGCTTGCCCTCGAGCAGGGCGCGCACCCGGTTGAGCTGGCCGAAGACCTCGGAGATCCGCTCCAAGATGGTGGTGCGCTGCTGGGGGTCGCCCACCTCTAGGCCGCCCACGACCTCGGTGAGCAGGGTGAGCCCGCGGCCCGTGCGCTCGATCTGCTCCACCACGCTTTTGCTGTCGATGCTGCGCTCGATGGCCGGCAGCCGGGCCTCGGTGTCGGCGATCTCCGCTGCGACCTGGGCGAGGGCGGCGGGCTGGGTCAGGAGCTGCACCACCCACACCGACAGGGCGTCCTGGGCCGCCACGATCTCGGCCTCGAGCGCGCCGAGCTGCGTGAGATCGATGAGCCGCAGCTCCTTCATGGTGATGAGCCGGCCGCGGTGCTCCCGCAGGCGGCCCATGGCCTCCATCGTCGGGCCGAGCTCGGGCAGCACCTCGGGGCGGCAGTCGAGCAGCAGGCGGGCTTGGTCCTCGGCGGCGGCGATCAGCGCGGCGTCTGCCCGCTGCTTGAGCGCCCAGAGCTTCTCGAACTCGTCGATGATGAGCTCGGCGTTGCGGCGGGCCTGCTCCAAGGCGCGCTTGAGCTCGGCCATCTCAGCTTGGCCCAGCCAGTGGGTGTGGTCGAGGATGCGGGTGCTGGCCCGCACGAGGTCCTCGAACAGCGGGCGCGAGGGGCTGAGCTGGGCGAGCTGGCGGGCGATGGCGAGCACGTCGCTGATCCCGCGGACCAGGTCGGGGTTGCCGATGCGGCCCAGCGGCCCCGCGGGCACCGGCCGGGCGGCGTGCACCTCGTCGGAGACGAAGGGCGTCCGCCAGATCTGCAGGGGGTGGATGCGGGTGGGCTCCTCCGACTCGGCGCGAAAGACGACCAGGCGGCCGTCTTCGAACAGGGTGTAGCCGTGCCCGTGGATGGGGCTCTGCACCTCTTGGCGGATGAGGTTGTAGGGCAGCAGCACGTAGGTGCCGGTCTCTTCGCGGTGAAAGACGTAGAGCACGTCTTCGCCGTTGGGGGCCCGCACCACCCGCTTGAAGACCAAGCCCTCGGGGCGGTCGTCGAAGATGCGGCAGAGGCCGGAGCGCAGGTAGTAGCCGCCGGGGAAGATGATGCCGTGATCTTCCGGGAGCTGTACGCAGGCTTGGCCGATGGCGTCGATGCGCCGCACCTCGCGGTTGCGGGTGTTGAACAGCAGCGTGCGGGTGTGCTCCTCGCCGAAGGGGCGAATGCTGAGCAGCACGATGTTCCCGACGATGGCGTAGCGGACCAGCGCGTCGTCTAGGCTCTGGTGCGGGTCGTCCACCGGCTCGGCGTAGATGCCCTTGCCGGTCTTGGTGTTGTTCTCCACCTTGACCGTCAGGTCGCCGCCCACCGTCTCGACGAAGACCTTGTCGGCGATGTTGATGTGGGGATGATCGCCCAGCACGTGATCTTCGCGGGTGGTGGGCACCCAGTCGAAGTCGTGGGGCGGCGGGAAGACGTGGTCGCGCTCGCCGCGGTTGTCGATGTAGCGGGGCGGCAGGCCGGGGATCATCTCCCAGCGAAAAACCCGGAGGTCATCCGGCCGATCGCCGATGCGAAAGACGGCCAGCAGCTTGTTGTCGGTGCGGCGGAGGGTGAGGACCCGGGCCTCGCGGTAGTATTGGTAGAGCTCTTTGAATTGGGTGACGAACAGCGGGTCGCTGAGCAGGCCCGCCTCGTCCTCGGCGGCGCCGAGGTCCCAGCCCTCGGGGCCCTCGACCGCCCGGTGCAGCGAAAATACGTCGCTGACGTTGATCTCGCGCTTGAGCGCGAAGCGCACGTTGTAGGCCAGCAACAGCACGCCGCCCACGTTGACCACGTTGCGCGGCACACACTTGTGCTCGGTGCGGATGCGCTCGTTGCCGATGACCAGCAGCTCTTGGCCGCCAAAAGTGGCCTTGCGCTGGGCGTTGAGCGCCTCGGCGAGGCCGGTGAGCGCGCGGCCGTCCTCTTCGAGGCGGACGCGCAGCAGGTCATAGTTGCCGCCTTCGAGGCGCGGGGCCTCGCCTTTGGGGGCGACGGGCGGGGTCTCGGTGGCCATGGGGCGCTCGGCGGCAGGGGGGCGCGACGGGGGCCGCGCGGGGCCTGGGCATCAGGGCGCCGCGCGGTCGAGCGGAGGGGCTGGGCTCAGTCGCTGAGGCCTAGCTTCTTGGCTTCGTCCAGCAGGCCGGCGAGCTTGTCGCGGGCCGGGCCGTCGGCGCGGTCCATCATGCGGGCGATGACCGCCGCCAGCGTGCTGTGGGTGAGCATGCCGCCGAGGTTGGCCTCGCCCGAGGTGGCCGATTCGAGCACCTTTTTGGCCGAGTCGCTGCTGTCGATGAAGCCGTCAAAGGTCTCGCCGAGCGAGGCCGCCCGGGTGAAGCGCTCGATGAACTGGCTCTCGCCGCCGATGATCTTGATGTCGGCGCTTTTGAAGGCCTCGGACAAGATCTTGGCCTGGCTCTCGGCGATGGCCCGCTGGGCCTCGATGCGGGCCATGCTGATGGCGCGGCTCTGCTCCAAGCGCAGGCGGAACTCCTCGTGCTCGCGGGCCGGGCCCTCCATCGCCCTCATCGCGGCGAGCTTCTCGGACAGACCGGCGGCCTCGGCGGCCATGCGCGCGCGGATGACGGCGGCCTCGGCGGCGCCCACCTTCTCCACGGCGATGGCCTCGGCTTCCCGGCCCTGGGCCTCCCCGGTGCGGCGGGCCTTGTCGGCGTCGGCCTCGGCCTGGCCGAGCTCGCGCACCGCCGCCGACTTGGCCTTGCCCTCTTGTTCGATGAGCCCGATCTGCAGCTCGCGGACCCGCGCCTCGGCGGCGCCCACCTTCTCGGCCCCGTCGGCCTCGGCGATGCGCTGCTCGCGGGTGACCCGGGCCTGCGCGAGGCCGAGCTTCTCGGTGGCGATGGCCTCCGCCTCCTTCACGCGGGCCAGAGCGAGCCCGGGGGCGGCCTCTTGGGCCTGGGTGCCCTCGGCGGCCCGGATCTTGGCCTGGGCGTCTTTGTCGGCGGCGTCGAGCGCGGCCTGCGAGGCCACGAGGCGCTCCCGGGCCTTGAACTCGGCGACCTTCTCTTGGGCCTCGGCGCCCTTGATGTCCTTCACCAGCTTCTCTTGGGCCTCGCCCTCGGCGGCGGTGATGCGCACGTCCCGGCCGCGGGTGGCCTCGGCCATCGCGCGCAAGGTCTTGATCCGCTCCTCTTCTTCGGCGACGGACTTGTCGACCACGATGCGGGCCCGCACCACGTCGGCGATGTTCTTGCGCTCGACCTCCAGCGCCTTCTCCTTCTCGATGCGCTGCAGCTCGACCTGGCGCTCGCGGGCGATGACCTCGAGCTCGCGCTCTTTGCCGACCTGCTCGGTCTTGATGGCGACCACGCGCTCCTTGTCCTTGATGGCCACCTCGACCTGCCGGTCTTTGTTCACGCGCCCGAGCTCGATCTCCTCGGTGGCCTTGATGCGGGCGAGCTCGGACTTGCGGCCCTCCTCCGCCTGGATCTTCTCGGCCTCGGCCGATTCGCGGGCTTGGACCGCGGCGATCTCCCGATGCTGCTTGGCCTCGGCGTCGGCCCGGCGACGGCCGAGCTCCATCACGGCCTCGTCGGCCTCTAGGTTCTGCCGGCCGAGCTCCTTGCGCTCGTTCTGGCGCAGGTCGTTGGTGCGAACGTTCTGGGCGGCGGTGATCTCGGTGATCTTGCGGATGCCGAAGGCGTCGAGGATGTTGTTCTTCTCCAACTTCTCGATGGGCGTCTGCTCTAGGTAGTCGATGGCGGCGTCGGTGAGGATGTAGCCCTCGAGATCGCGCCCGATGACGTCAATGATCTGGTCTTTGAAGACATCCCGCTGGGTGTAGAGCTCCTCGAAGTCGAGCCGCTTGCCGACGGTCTTGAGGGCCTCGGAGAACTTAGCGACGAACAGCTCTTCCAAGGTCTGCTGGTCGCTGGCGCGGGCGCAGCCGATGCCTTGGGCGACCTTGAGCACGTCCTCGGTGGTCTTGTTCACCTTGACGAAGAAGGTGACCTTGATGTCGGCGCGGATGTTGTCCTTGCAGATCAAGCCCTCGTTGCCGCGGCGCTCGATCTCGATGGCCTTGACCGAGATGTTCATCACCTCGCAGCGGTGGAAGATGGGGAGCACCACGCCGCCGGTGAAGGTGACGGTGGGCTCGTCCTTCATCTTGTTGATGATGAGCGCGCTGCCCTGGTCGACCTTCTTGTAGCAGCTCGCCACAAAGGCGAGGATGCCCGCGCCGATGATGATCGCAAAGACGATGATGACGATGATGGCGGTGGTTCCCATGGCTCCTCAGGGGCAGGTGTGGGCGCCGGGCCGTCAGCGGTTCGGCGGGCAGGCTGGAAGGGGAAGCGGCGCGAAGGGGCGCGGGGGGCTCAGCGGCGGCCGCGCTCGGTGTCTAGGGACTTGGCCTGGGCGACGCGGGCTGTGATCGCGGCGCCGTCGCGGCCGGGCTGCAGCGGCTCGATCACATAGGCCTCGCGGGCCGAGTCATAGTGGATGATCAGGGCCTCATCGCCCTTGGTGAGGGTATTTTCGAGGTCGCAGCGCACCGGGAGCACCAGATCGCTGCCCACCGTGGCGAGCTCGGCTTGGCCGAAGCGCCCGTCCACCCGCAGCGTGCTGAGCCGGCAGACCGAGCCGAGCAGCTCGGCGCGGCGGCGGGCGGGCTGCTCCGCGAACACCGGGCCGAGCGGCCGGGCGCCGATGCTGCCGAGGCTGAAGCCCACGAGCAGGCTGCCGAGGCTCACCAGCGAGCGCACCATCGGGGCGCCGAGGCTCGGCACCAGCAGGGGCGCGGCGTAGGCCATGCCGCAAAAGCTGGCGATCCACCCAAAAAAGACGATGAAGCTGCCGGCGACGGTGAGCGGGACGCGGCGCAGGCCGAGCACCTGCAGCAGCTTGGCCACCGCGCTGAGCCCGCTGAGCGCGCCGGCCTTGGCGCTGGCGGCGTCGGCGGCGCCCTCGAGGTGCCCGTGGGCGGCGCCGTCTAGCCCGCTGAGCCCGCCCTCGACGCCAGCGTGCAGCGCCCCGTCCACGGCGCCATCCGCGTCGAAGTCAACGTGGATGAGGTCAATGTCGAGGGCACCGGCGATCACGAGCAGCCAGTAGAGGCCCACGAGGATGAGCAGCACCGACCAGGCAGCCGTGGGCAGCGCGAAGGCGATGTGCAAGAAGTCCATCATCCGGTGGTCACTCGGCGCGCCGGCGGCGCGGCGGTCTGCGCGGGGCGGGAGCGCTGGTATCCCATGGGTGACCCATTATTGCCAGCCGGGCCGCCTCAGCCCGCCTCCGGCCCGTAGCGCAGCGCGATGATCTCGTAGGTGACGGTGCCCTTGGGCAGCACGACCTCGACGGCGTCGCCGGGCTTCTTGCCGAGCAGGGCGCGCCCGATGGGGCTCTGCACGCTGATGCGGCCCACCGAAAGATCGCTCTCATCCTTGTCCACGAGGCGAAAGCTGCGCTGGGCGCCGTCGTCGTCCTCGACCACGACCGCCGCGCCGAAGCGCACGTCGGCGAAGCTGGGCTGCGTGGCCAGATCGACGACAGTGACGCCCTCGAGCTTCTTTTGGAGGTAGCGCATGCGGCTGTCGATCTCCCGCAGGCGCTTTTTGCCGTAGATGTACTCGGCGTTCTCCGAGCGATCGCCGAGCTCGGCCGCGGCGTGCACTTGGGTGACGATGGGCGGGCGCTCCACATGCCAGAGGTGGGCGATCTCCGCCTGGATTCGCTCGTAGCCGGTGCGGGTCATGGGGCGGGACATCGGCGCTCCTCACAGATCGGCGGCGCCAGATAACCCCCGCCACCCCGC
>CANHON010000041.1 GCA_947462115.1 Deltaproteobacteria bacterium
CAGGGGTCCAAGGTCAAGTACGAGCTGGACAAGCCCTCCGGGATGCTCCGGGTCGATCGCATCCTTTACAGCAGCGTCCACTACCCGGCCAACTATGGCTTCATCCCGCGCTCCTACTGCGAGGATGGCGACCCGCTCGATGTCCTCGTCCTGTGCAGCGAGCCCGTCGCCCCGCTGACGATCCTGCCGGCGCGCCCCATCGGCGTGATGCACATGCTCGATCAAGGGAAGAAGGACGACAAGATCATCGCCGTGCTGATCGGCGATCCGGCCTACGCCGACTACACCGACATCTCCCAGCTCCCCAAGCACCAGATGCAGGAGGTGGCGCGCTTTTTCGAGGACTACAAGGCGCTGGAGCGCAAGCTCGTCGAGGTGGAGTCCTTCGGGGACGCAAAGCGCGCGGTCACCGTGCTCAAGGACGGCTTCGCCCTGTACCGGCGCGAAGAGCAGCGCCTCCGCGGCTGGAGCTGAGCCCCCGCCCGCCGTTCAAAAGGTGGGCAGGCTGATGCTCGGGCCGAGCTGAACGGTCCACCAGTCCTCGCCGGCTTGTCCGGCCGGGGCGCTGACCGCGGCGAGGTTGAGGCTGCTGGTGGGCGGCGCGGCCAACCACGTGGCCCGCAGGGTCCAAGAGACCTGCGCGGCGCCGACGAGCCGGTGGCGCAGGCCCACCTCGCCGGTGAGCGCCGGGAGCGCGGTGACGGCGAGGGGCGCGCCGCGCAGATCGACGCGGCCGAAGCCGAATGCGGCGTCCAGGCTGAGCGGGCGCTCCGGCTCGCCGCGAACAGTGGCCAGCACGCCATAGTGCCAGAGCTCCACCGCCGCGCTGGTGGGCTGCTCCTCGTCGCTGACGCCGAGCGCCCGCAGGTCGAGCGTGGGCGCGGGGCCGAAGGGGAAGGCGCCCCAGACGCTGAGGCCGAGGCGGGGACCGGGCGCCGACGGGGGCACGGCGAAGGCCTCGACCCGGACGACCGCCGTGGTGAAGAAGCCCTTCTCTACGCCAACCCCGGCGAGGAGCCCGGGGTAGACCGCGGCCGCGGCGCCGCTGGAGAAGGGGCGCTCTTCGGCGGCGGCGGCCCCGCTGGCGGCCCAGGCCACCGCGCAGGCGAGCCCGGCGCAGCGGTGGGCGGCGGCGCGGCGGGCGGCGGCGCGCGGCGGGGCGAGGGGGCGGCGCGGGGCGGCGGCGACTTCGGCGGTTGGGGACACGGCACCTCCGCGGCCGACCTATTTCCTTCCGTTGGCGTGCGGGCGACGCGCCCCCGTGCTGGCCCGCCTCGCGGTACACTCGCGCTCCCTGGGAGGAGCCCCATCCCGTGCAAAGACGCGCATCCACCCCGAACCTCCCTGGTTGGTGCGTTGGCGCCGGGGCCCCGCGATGAGCGAGCAGACCCTCCGTCTGCTCCGCCCGGCGGGCCACGGCCCGGACGGTCCCCTGTGGTCGGCGGTGCTCCACGGCCCCGACGGTGGCCAGGAGCGCGTGCTGGCCGAGCAGCTCGGCGCTGACCTCGGGGCGCTCCGCCGGATCGGCGACGCCGCGCAGCTTCAGGCCCGCCACCCGGGCCCCGCGGTCGTCCAGGCGCGCGCGCTGCTCCGGGTCGGCGCTCAGCGCTTCTTGATCGTGCCGATGGTGCAGGGGCCGAGCTTGGCCGAGCGCCTCGATCGGGGGCCGCTGCCGCTGAGCGCGGTGCTGGAGATCGGGGCCGAGCTCGCCGGGGCTTTGGCCGAGCTGTCTGGCTTTGGCCCGGGGGGCGCGCCGCTGTGCCCGCCCTGGGACGATATTTTCCACGATCCCGCCGGCGGCCTTCGGGTGCTGCACCTCGGGCGCCGCTGGATCGGCGGGGGCGGCGATCTGCACCCCACTGGCCCGGCCGGCGACGTGCTCGCGCTGTCCATGTCGATCTGCGCGCTGCTCCGGGGGCAGGCCTTGCCGCCGCTGCTCCCCGATCCCGAGACCTGGGACCTCCGGGTCGAGGATCGGGTCGCCGCCTGCGTGGCCGAGGCAGGCCCGCTGGCCGGGGACTTGCAGGCGCTGCTGTTGGCGGGCCTCGCCGCCCAGCCCGAGCGGCGCCTCAGCCTGCGCGCGCTGGAGCGGGGCCTGTTCGCCCTCCGCGGCCGGCTCGACGCCCCGCCCCTCCGGGCCCACTGGCCAGCCGATCCCCTCGAGGATCTGGGCGCCGGAAACGTTGAGGATGTCCCCATGGGCGCCATTCTCATCGTGGACGAGCGCAGCCCGGTCCCATCAACCGCCGCCGCTCCGGCCGCGCCCCTCAGCGGCGCCGCTCCGGCCGCTGCCCCCGCGCCCACTGCCCCGGCCGCGCCCCAAAACGTGGACGAGGTGCTGGATCCCGCTGAGGTGGAGGCCACGATCCGCCCCCGCCGCGCGGCGCGACCGCCAGCACCGCGGGCCGAGCTGCCGACCGGCGCGGCCCCCGCGGACCCCAGCGCCACCTTCGTCGGCGACCGAAAAGCCCTGCTGGAGGGCCTCAACGCCCGCCAGGACACCGAGATCCGCGCGATCCCCAAGGCGCTGCAGCGGGGGCGGCCGGACCGCGGCGGTGCGTCGACTTCGTCCCCGGCTGCGCCCTTCTTGTTGTCGCCGAGCTTGGCATCGACCGCGCCGGGGTCGGCCGCCCGCGGCGCCAGCCCCGCCCCGCCGCCGCCGAGCTTGGAGCCCTTCACCCCGATCGGCCCGGCCGTCGCTGCGGAGCCCGCCGCGCCGACGCCAGCGCCGAGCCCCGAGCCGCTGGCGCCGCCCCGGGTCTTCGGCCCGGCCCCCTCGGCGCCCCTGGGCGAGCTGCCGCCGCCGCCCGCGCCGCCCGCGGCCCGCCCCGCCGACCCTGCACCCCCGGTCCCGGCCCCTCGGGCGCCCCGCGTGCTGTGGCCGCTGCTCGGCATCGCGGGCCTGCTGCTGCTCGGCGCCGCCGTCCTCGCCGCCGCGGTTGTGCTCGGTCTCCTCGGCTGAGCGGCGGGGCGCTCAGGTGCGCTCGACCACGAGGGGCCAGGCCTGCATGCCCGCGGCCTCCAGCAGGGCCTGGGTGGCGCTGGACTGTTCCGGGTCCTCGCACAGGGCGACCAAGGACCGATCGCCGCCGGCGCCGCTGAACTTGACGCCCAGCACGTTGATCTCGTCGCGGAGGCGGGCAGCCGCGGCGCTCACCCGGGGGGCCGCGAGGGCCGGTACGCACTGGGCGGCCCCCTCATAGGCGCGCTGGGCGCGGTTCATGGCGGCGCCGAGGCTGCGCAGATCGCCGGTGCGCAGGGCGTGGGCCCCGGCCTCCGCGGTGTCGGCGAAGGTGGAGAGGGCCTCGGCCACCGCCTTGACGCCCTCGGGATCAGCGGGCGCGCGCAGATCGTCGCCGCGGTGCGCCCGGAGGGCCACGAGCAACGGTGCCGCCGGCTGGGGCCGCGGGAGCACCGCCACCACGAGGTGCAGGGGCAAGCGCGGCTGGATCCGCCGGAGCTCGCCGCGCCCATCGGCCCGCCAGCGCACATAGGCCGGGGCCCCGGCGGCGCAGGCCAGCGGATCGAGGCGACCGCAGGGCACGCCGAGCAGGCCGTGCTCCACCTCATAGGCGAGCTCCGCCAGCAGCTCGGGCTCCAGCGGGTGGCCGGCGTGGCGCGACAGCCCGTCGAGCACCGCCAACAAGAAGGCCGCTGACGACGAGAAGCCGCGCCCAGCCGGTAATGTCGCGTGGACCCAGACCGAGCAGGGCCGGAGGTGGAGGCCGCGGGCCGCGAGGGCCGCCGCCGCCGCGGGCGCGTAGCGCAGCAGGCCTCCCTCGGGATCGACCGCGCCATCAACCGGGAAGCTCCGGTCATAGAGCTCGCCATGCACCGCGGTGCGCAGGCGGATCAGCGGCGGGCCGTGGGGCGCCGGCAGGTCCTCGACCGCGAGGCGCACGGACAAGGGCAGCGGCAGGGTGAGGCTCTGGCCGCCGGCCCAGTCGCAGTGCTCGCCGAGCAAGCAGACCCGGCCGCTGTATTGCACGACGATCGGCACGCGGGGCGCAGCCTCGGGCTCGGAGTGGGGGAGGGGGCCTGGGCCGCGGGGGCCGGGGCCAACGGGGGCCGCGACGGGCATCGACCCGCAGAGTTGCCCGCGGGCCACGGCCCGGCATGGGCCGCGGTGCTATCATGGCGCGGCGGCTCCGCGGCGCCGCCTTCAGCCCTCTCCGCCCTTGCCCCCGAGCGCGTGAATGTCTGCACCCGCCCACGCACCTCCCTTGACGCCGCCCCGGTCGTCGCTCGGCGCCCTCTGGCGGGCCGCGCTCGGGCTCGGCTGGCTGGCTTGCGCCGGTGGCGCCCCGGCCGCGATCGCCGCGCCGCCCGCCGCCCCGACCGCTGCCCCCGCGGCGGCGGCCCCGCAGGCCACCATCCCGGGCGCCTTGACCTTCATCAACGCCCAGCTCGCCGCCAACCCGAGCTCCTGGCGTCCGTGCAAGGCCAAGGCCACCTTCGCCATGGCCGCCGATGGCATGATCACGGTGGAGATCCGCCGCCAGAGCTACTGCGAAGACAGCCGCTACATGGTCAATGTGCGCGAGCTCGACCCGGCGGCCGTGGGTTTTGAGGTGGCCGACGAGATCATCCTCCGGGTGCCCTGCCTCCAAGAGGCCAGCTGCGCCCGGCACTGGCAGAAGAAGAAGAAGCGCAGCGGGACCGGCTGGGTGCCCCGCACCGACGTCTGGGATCCCGCGGGCCCCGACGCCCAGCCCCACCAGGTCTCGGCCTTGGAGCTCCCGATCGGCAGCGATCCCTTCGTGGCCGAGCGCCTCAGCTCGGCGCTGCGCTTCATTGTCCGAAGCGCCCAAGGCGCGCCCGAGTACGCCGCGCCGGCGGACCCCTTCGCCTCCAACACCCCCTGAGCGCCGTCGGCGGTCGCTCAGTCGGCCCGCCGCAGCTCCACGGCGTCGAACCAGGCGGTGCCAGAGACCGCTGACATCAAAGCGATGCGCGCGAAGGCGGCGTTGGGCGGCGCCTCGGCGTTCAGCTCCAGGAGCTCCCAGGGGTGGGTGCTGATGCGGGCCACGACCTTGGTGGGCTGACCCACTGGCTGGTAGCCCGCGTCCAGCCAGCTCAGCGTCATGCCCACCTGATCCTCGCGCTGCTGAAATTCGACGCGGAGGTTCTCGGCCTTGACCTGCGCCCGGAGCTGAACCGGCTGGTACTGCACCACCGGCACGAGCTGGGCCAGCTCATAGAACAGGCGGGTGTGGTCGTCGGCGTAGAACCGCACGCTGTAGGCGCCGTCCAGCGCGGTGCTCCCGTCGATGTTGACGTCGGAGGCGGGCGTGCGCTTGTTGCCCATCGTGACCGCCTCGACCAGCTCCCAGGCGTCGTTGAGCGTGTGCTCCTTCTCGAAAGAGCCGTCCTGGACCGGCAACGGAGCGCCGGCCATGTTCGAGTCTCGGCTGGGCCGCGCGCCAAAGTGCCGAGACAGGCGCTCCCGGCTCTCCTCGTCGCGCTCCGGGCTGGAGGGCCACGCCAGCTCCACCACGTTGCTCAGCTCCTTCTTCTTGGACTTCTTGTATGTGACGTCCATGCGGAAGACCCGCGACTCGAAGGGCCCGACCCGCACCGCCTCGATCTTCTCCTTCTCAAAGCGCGGCCAGTCGAAGCGGGCGGCCACCACCGCGGCGGCCTCGAGCTCGCGGCCCTTGAGGTCGCGCTTGGCCCGGACCACCGTCTCGCCCCGGCGGATGCGGTGCAGCTCGGGCGCCGGCAGGGCGTCGATGAAGGCCAGCACCTCTTGGAAGCGCGGGTCGATGAGCTGCTCGACGATGCTCGGGTGCGTCGTGGCGAGGCTGAACTGGGCGCCCGGCGACAGGCTGCGGGCGGCGAGCAACATCTGGATGCGCCCGACCGGATCGGTGTCGGGGATCATGCGCACCCGGTCGGCCTGGGCCACCGCGGCGGCGTCGACGGTGGGGGTGGCCCCCGCGCCTGCCCAGGCGGCGGGGCTCAGGGCGGCGATCGCCAAGGCCAGTAGCAGTGCCTTCATGTGTGCTCCAGGTGAACGGCGTCGCCGTGGGAGGGTCAGACCAGGCGCAGATGACCCCGACGGGGCCCGCCGCCGTCCGGCTCGGGGCTCGGGCCGCCCTCGTCTTTGCCGTCCTCGTCCTTGCCCTCCTCGTCGTCGGTCGAGAGGGGCTCGGGCGCGAGCGGGATGAAGGTCACCCGCGAGAAGGCATCCCAGGGGATGAGGCAGGTGTAGAGCGCGTCGAAAGACAGCACCACCTGCAGGCCCTCGGGCAAGAAGCGCGGGTCGTGGTGGCGGTGGAAGGCCGCGTCCAGCCGCAGCGGCACCTCCTCGGGGAAGCGGGCCAGCGTGTCCCGCGGGATGCCGCTGGTCTTGAGCCGCGCCGCGTGCAGGTGGATGAACATGTCGCAGCCGAGGCCAAAGCCGAGGCGCAGCGCTTGCTCGGCGTGGTTGCCCAGCGGGTCGATGTGCAGGCTGCGGTCGATGTCGCGGCGGGAGAGGGCCCGCATCTTGACCGGGGCCGGCGCGGGCCCCTCCTCGCTCTGCGCGTCGTCTTCACCGAGCTCGGCGTCGGTCTCGTCGAGCCCGGGCGCGCCGGCCACGGCCGCGGCGTCGAGCTCCAGGGTCTTGGACAGGCCGATGAGCTCGTCCACGGTGAGGGCTTCGCTGCCGGCCAGCACGTGCTTGAGGCGGGTGCGGTCAATCCCAGCGGAAGCGGCGAGCGCGGCGGTGTTCAGGCCCTTTTTGCGGGCGGTCTCCCGGAGGAGCTGCAGCAGGGGTTCGGAGGGGCGCGGGGCCATCGGGTCCTCGGGGGGAGCAGGCGTCGGCGTGGGCGGTGGAGGCCGCACGCGGGACGACTGTCTAATCCGCCTGGGCGATCTCCCCACCGTCTGGCGCGGACCGCGGCGGCGCAGGGCGGCGCCGCTGATCGAGCGGCGCTGATCGAGGGCCGCGGACCGTCACGCCTGGTGTTGCGCGCGGCGCCTACTTGGTGGGCGGGTGGCGGTGGGCGGGCGTGGCCAAGGGCGGCTTGGGGCTGGGCGGCGGCGCGCCGGGGTTCACGTCCACCTTGGCGGCCTTGTACTCTTGGGTGGTGCTGCTTTTGATGTCGGTGGCGCTGCCCGAGGCGTAGACCGCGGTCTGGCCGGCCTTGTGCTCGATCGTCATGTCCGTCTCGAGCTTGAAGTCCTTGCACTTAATCGAGATGGTCTCTTTGGCCTCCACCACGGTGTTCTTCTCGCAGAACATGGTGATGGTCTTCTTCGAGGAGTCGAGGCTCTGGTAGATGGGCGCCGACTTGACGTCGAGGCGGGTGCCGGCGGTGGCCCCGACCTCCACCTTCTCGGCCCCGGCGGTGTCGTCGAAGATGACCATGTGGCTGCTGCGCGACCACATCACGCGCTTGTTGTTGTCGCCGTCGTCGTTCTTGTAGGGCTCGGGCTTGTCTTCGCCGCCGTTGTAGACCGCCCCCAACACATAGGGGCTCAACGAGCGGTAGGCGAAGCCGACCAGCACCTCGGTGCCGATGTCGGGGATCATCACGAGCCCGCGGCCGTTCCCGCCCATGGGCGTGGCCATGCGGCACCACGAGGACTCGACGTCGCCGACCGGGAACTGGATCTTGACGCGCGCGCGCTGCTCTGGATCTTTGTTGTCGATGACAATGCCGATCACGACGCCGTTGATCATCGTTGCACCCTCGTCTTGAGCGGACCGCGGGGCGGGCTCAGTTGATCTTGGTCATCGAGGCCTTGAGGGTGAGGGCGCTGCCGCCGTTCACCGCGCAGCTCGTGCCGGTCTCAATTTTGGTGGAGGTGCCCGACTTCATGTTGATCGAGCTGCTGGCCTCAAGGATGAAGTCCTTGCACTTCATCGAGATGGTCTCTTTGGACTCGATGATGATGTCTTTGCCCGAGTAGACCGACAGCACCTTCTCTTTGGCGTCCCAGATGATGCGGATCTCTTCGTTGTGCAGCACGAGCTCGATGCGCTCATCGCCGTCTTTGTCGTCAAAGGTGAGGCGGTGGCCCGAGCGGGACTGAAAGACGCGCAGGTCGTTGTTGCCGTCTTCGTTGGCGTAGGGCGGGGTGTCCACGCCGTTGAACAGGCCGCCCACGACGACGGCGTGGTTGAAGTCGCCGTGCGAGAACGAGACCAGCACCTCGTCATCGACCTCGGGGATGGTCATCCAGCCGCGCTCTTTGCCCGCCATCGGCATCGACAGCCGCGCCCAGTCGCTCTCCGGCATGTCGGGCAGGGTGGGGAACTTGAGCTTGACCCGCCCGAGCTGGTCGGGGTCTTTGTTGTCGATGACGATGGCCTCGACGAGGCCGGGCATCTGGCCCGAGACCGGGCGGCCATGACGGTCGGTGACCTTGGGCACAGCTTCCTCCGAGGGATCCAAGTGGATCGGCGCGCGGCGCGGCGCGCGGGGCTTTCGAGGTCTATCGTCGAGGGGCGACCCTGTCGCAGGCGGCTGAGCCGATCGCGGGGCCGTTTGGCCCGACCATACGTCGGGGGCTGTGGGCGGGTCAACCGGCGACGATGACACCGCGGTGTCAGCGTAAACATCGACCATCACGTCGCCTTCATCGCTCTCGCTCCGGCGGCGGCGTAAAGCCCGCGGGCCACCGGGTGCCCGCACAGCGGCGCACCTTCTTGAGGCGGGCGAGGTCGAGCTGGGCGCCCTCGAGGTTGGTGTCGCAGAGGTCGGCCCCGCTGAGGTCGGCGCCGGTCAGATCGGCGTCGGTCAGGTCCGCGCCGGAGAGATCCGCGCCAGAGAGGTCGGCCCCCGTCAGCCGGGCCCGGCGCAGGTCGAGGCCCACGAGGCGGGCGCCGGGCAGCTTGGCGTTCTGCAGCCGCACCTCCTCCAGGGCCACGTCGGCGAGCACCGCGTCGCTGAGATCAGCGTTGTCGAGCACGCACTGCGAGAGCACGCTCCGGGTCAGGCGCAGCCGCTGGGCTTGGGCGCCCCGGAGGTCGCAGGGGAAGCGGGGCGGCGGGCGCACATCGACCAAAACGAGGTCGTGGAGGGTGGCGTAGGGGCCGAGCGCCCCGGGCGGCGGCTCACCCCCGGGCCAGCGGGTGCCCACGGTGAACCAGGCCCCGGTGAACACCGCCCCCTCGAGCCGGGCGGGCGCGGCGGGCGCGCCGGCCTCGGTGGCCAGTCCGCCGAAGTCGGCGTTGGCGAGGTTGGTGTCGCGGAGGTTGGCGCCCTCCAAAGCGGCGCCCCGCAGGCTCGCTTGCTGCAGGTTGGCCCCGAGGAGCTGGGCCCGGTCGAGGCGGGCGCCGTCGAGCACCGCGGCGGTGAGGTTGGCGCCCTCGAGGTGCGCCTCGCGCAGATCGGCCCCGTCGAACCGCGCCCCGAAGAACCACATGCCGCCGAGCTCGGCCCGGGACAGGTCAAAACCCTGGAAGTCGCCGTTGGTGATCTTGAGCGAAGACACCGTGTGGGCGAACATCCTCGCATAGGACGGGAAGCCCGCCACCGCCTGGCCCACCACGAGGCCGCCGATGAAGACGACGGCGGGGACGACGGCGTACTGGGCGATGCGGATGAAGCGCCGGGCCCGCTCCTCCAGCAGCCGCTTCTCCCACTCCTCGTTGTGGCGGCGCAAGGAGCGCTGGTAGAACTGCCGCTCCTCTTGGGTCCGCAGCACGAGATCGGCGATGCAGCGGTGCACCTCTTCGACGTGCTGCTCCGGCAGCAGATCCTCGTCGGTCTGGCCGCCCTGGAGCCACAGCGAGTAGCCCTGGTGAAACAGCTGCCGCGCCCGGTTTCGGGCCGAGCCCTCTTCGCCGTACTGCCGGATGCGGGTGATGAGCGCCTCGTGGGCGATGCGGTAGGTGCGCTCCTCGGGCCAGCGCGCGTCTTTGTAGCCGTGGACGATGCGCCAGCGGTCCTCCAGCTCGCGCAAGATGGCGGTTCGACGCTCGGGATCGCTGGAGTGGGCGCTGAGCTCGCTCTGGGGCGCCGGCCGGCTCGTGGGGGAGCCCGGGAGGTGGGTCAGGGTGCGCAGCATCTCCTTGGCCACGCCTTGATCACCGGCATCGAGGCCGCTGATCGCCTCGTCCAGCACGCGCCCGAGGATGCCGCGCGCGCCTCCGAGCCGCCCGCGGTAGTGCTCCGCCCGGATCACGATGGGCCGCGGGCTGCCGCGCACCATCTCCCAGAGGCGGGCGCCCACCGCCTGCACCCGCGGGGCGACCTCGCCCATATCATCGTCCAGCAGGTCATTGACGATGGACTCGACCAGGCCCTCCTCGAAGCTGAACGGCGGGTAGGCCACGGGCAGCCCGGGCGCGCCGGGGCCCTCGAGGGCGGCCACCAGATCGGGAGCGTCCAGCGGTCGGAGCGGCAAGGTCCGGCTGATCTCCGACATCGGCAGGGGGTGCAGCGCGCGCAAGGCGGCCCCGAGGTAGTCCTCCCGGATGCTCAAAATGACGCGCAGGCGCGGATCGGCGGCGGCGACCAGCGCGGCCACCCCGGCCTGGAACGCCGCTTGGTCGCGGGCGCTGCCTTCGGTGAACAGCTCCTCGAGCTGGTCCACCACGACGGCGATCGGCGCCCCGGCGGCCGCGGAGAGCGCGTCGAGCACATCGGCGAAGCTGCGCTCCCCGGACTCGGGCGCGCTGAGGTGCGGGAGCCTCCGGGCGGCAGACCGGGCGAGGTGCTGCAGCGGGTCGGCCGTGCCCCGCACGCGCAGCAGCTCGTGGCCGGTCTGCTCCAGGGTGGGCAGCACCCGCGCCAGCAAGAAGCTGGTTTTTCCGACGCCGCTCGCGCCCGTGACGATCACGATGCTCGGGCGGCTTCGGTGCTCCCAGGCCTCCATAAAGCGCTGCAGATCGGCGTCCCGGCCGAAGAAGATGCTCCGGTAGGCGGCGGTGAAGGCGTGCAAGAAGCGGTAGGGCTCCTCGGGCGGCAGCTCGGGCTCGGCCTGGTGCAGCAGCAACGGGCGCTCGACCTGCTCGCTGGGATCAGCGTTGCGCAGGGCATCTTGGAGGCTCGACCAGTCCTGGAAGCGGGCGGTCGGGCTCTTCTGCAGCAGCCGCATGACGATGTCGGCGAGCAGCGGCGAGAGCTCCGGGCAGCGCAAGCTGAGCTCGGGTGCGGCCTCATGCAGGTGCTGGTGCATGAAGTCGCGCGAGCCGGGCCCGGGGAAGGGCGTGGAGCCCGACAGCAGCTCGTAGAGGATCACGCCGAAGCTGTAGAGATCGGTGCGGTGGTCCACCGCCCAGGCCAGGGCCTGCTCGGGCGCCATGTACCGGGGGGTCCCCATCAGGGCGCCGGGGCGGGTCAGGCGCGGGGCGTCGGGCTCCCGCCGCAGCGCGATGGGGTTGGGCAGCGAGCCGGACTCGGCCTCATCGATGGACAGGCGGCCGTTGTCGAGCACTGGGTCGGCGAGCGTGGGGTTGTCCACCCGGGGGGTCGGCGCGTAGGCGCGGGCCGGGCTCGGGGCGGGCGCCGGCGCGGGGCTCGGCGTCGGGGTGTCGAGCAGGGTGGCGAGGCCGAAGTCGAGCACCTTGACGTGGTCGCCCTCCAGCAAAAAGATGTTCTCTGGCTTGAGATCGCGGTGCACCAAGCCGAGCCCCTGGCCGGCGCCCATGCCCCGGGCGATGGCGCGGGCGATGGGGATGGCCTCGCTGGGCTCCATCCGGCCGCGGCGCTGCAGCCGGTCGGCCAAGGTCTCGCCCTCCAGCAGCTCCATCACGACGAAGTGCTCGCCGAGATCGGTGACGCCGACGTCAAAGACGGTGACGACGTTGGGGTGCGACAGCAGGCAGGTGGTGCGGGCCTCGCGCTCAAAACGCGCCACAGCCCGTTGGTTCTGGGTCAGCTCCTCGCGCAGCAGCTTGATCGCCACCGGGCGATCGAGCGCGGTCTGCCAGCCCTGGTAGACCTCGCCGACCCCGCCGCGCCCGATGCAGCGGCCGAGGCTGTAGCGCTCACTCAATCGTCGCATGGGCTGATGTTAGCGGGCGGGGCGCGGGCCGCGGCGCGGGCGGGCCTGCATCGGGCCAAGATCGGGCGCTGGAGGGGGAATGGCGCGGCGCCTGCGGGCTGGGTTTCATCGACGCGGCCTCGGCGCGGTGGCGCTGCTGTGGGCCTGCGCGCCCGAGGCGCCCCTGCTGCCCGGCGCCTATGGGCTGCGCTCCTTGGCCCGCCCGGCCGAGGGGGAGCGCCCGGAGATCGCTGCAGACAGCGTGCTTGGCGTTATTTTGGTGGAGTCAGGGGGCTGTGGGCAAGGCGGGCTGCGGATCGCGCTGGCGGGCCCGGGCCTCTCCACCGAGGGCGAGGTGGCCGCGGAGGTCCTGCCGCCGGACCCCGATGAGCCCGCCGAGGCGGCGTGGCTGCGGTTTCCGATGCGCTGGCCGGTGGGCGCAGGGGAGGGGCTGCTGCGCCTCGAGGGCGGCCGGGCGCGGCTCCCTTTGGGCCTCCGGGCGGGCGAGCACGATCTTCAGCTCGTGTGGACCGAGGGGCAGCCCGCGGCCGAGGCGCTGGCCGGGGCCGAGGCGACCGCGGCGGCGGCGCTGCGGACGGGCGCGGCGGCCTGGGCGGCGGGGCGCTTCTCGCTGCGCGACGCCAGCGGCGCGCTGGTCGGCGACGTGGACTTCTTTGACGACACCGGCGTGATGGTGGCCCTCTACGACGCCACCTGGACCACGGGCGGCCGGCGGGTGGCGGCCCGGGCGGACGAGGGCGGGGAGATCTTGCTCACGGTGCCGGTCGAGCCGAGCCTTGAAGGCGAGAGCGCCCTGCTGATGGTCAACCTCGCCAGCGGCGCCGTGGTGGTGCCGAGCGCCGAGACCCCGCAGCCCGAGGACCGCTGGCTGCGCCTGGAACCCGGCGGGCCCACCGAGGCCGAGCGGGAGCAGGCCTTGAGCGCGGCCGGCGCGGCGGCTGAAGCGGCGGAGCTCGAGTGGCTGCAGACCTGGGCGCCGCGGCTCGCCGCCCACGCCTGGAGCCCGGTGGGCTGCCGCCCGGCGGAGGCCGTCGGGGAGGACTGGGCGCTGATGCTCCGGGGCTACTCCTTGTCGATCGTCGCGAACCCTTCGGGGGGCTGTGATGTGCAGCTCGATCCGAGCCCGCCCCAGCACCGGCGCCGCCTGCGGGCCCTGGCCAACACCGCGGGCCTGCAGTGGTGGGCGCCGGCCGGGCGCTGACGGAAGGGAGCGAACCGAGGGCGCTCAGCGGTCGGCGAGCCGCCCGTCCACCGGGATCTCCGCGAGGAGCGTGCCGCCGAGATCGTGCAGCAGCACGCTGCCCTCGTGGGTGGCGAACAAGGTCGGGGCGAAGCGGACCGTCAGCGCCTCGGGGCGGTCGGGGGTCAGCACGAGGGTGGGCGTGAGCAGGGTCCAGGCCTCGGCGGGCGTGGCCTCCAGGCTCACTTCCACGACGAAGCCCTCCACGGCGATGCTCCGCACGGCGACGCTCTGCTCGGCGGCCTCGCCTTCGGCCACCGGCCCAAAGTGCAGGGCCTCGGGGCCCCACTCGATGGTGGGGCGGTCGCAGCCGCCGGTGTCGTCGGCGCCGCGGGCCGGGCCGAAGGGCGGGAGGGGGAGGCAGCCGGCGAGCAGCGCGCCGGCGAGGGGCGCGGCCGAGCGGGCGAAGCAGCGGGGGAACAGCGTGAGCCGCGGCATGGGGCCTCCCGCGGGGGGTGGTGGGCCAGGGGGGCTCAGGATATCGACCGCGGGCTGCCCTGGCGCGCCGCTCGCTGGCCCAGGGCGGAGGGGGGCGGCTGGGCCGCGCCTCTGCGACCCCCAGCGGCGGCAGAGGTGTGCGCATGAGCGAGGCGACCCGTCCCCGGTGGTTTGAGCAGGCCCCGCCGGAGCCCCGTCCCCGGGAGCGCAAAGAGGCGCCGGTGACGCAGCTCTGGGTGCGTTGCCCCGCGTGTCGGGCGGTGCTCTACAAGGACCAGCTCGCCGAGTCCGCCCAGGTCTGCCCCAAGTGCCAGCACCACCTGCCGATCTCCGCCCGGGCCCGCTTGGAGCTCATCGTCGATCCGGGCAGCTTTCAGCGGCACGACGCGGGCATCGCCCCGATGGACCCGCTCGAGTTCAACGACTCCCAGCCCTATGCCGAGCGCCTCGTGGCCGCCCAAAAGAAGACGGGCGAGCGCGACGGCTGGCTCGGCGGCTCTGCCAAGATCGACGGGATTGACGTGCAGATCGGCTCCTTCAACTTCGCCTTCATGGGCGGATCGATGGGCTCGGTGGTCGGCGAGTGCATCACCCGCCTGTTTGAGCGCGCGGCGCGCCTGCGGCAGCCGGCCATCGTGATCAGCGCCTCGGGCGGCGCCCGCATGCAGGAGGGCGTGCTGTCGCTGATGCAGATGGCCCGCACCTGCGCGGCGCTGGCCCGCCTCCGCGACGGCGCGGGGATGCCCTACATCTCGGTGCTCACCAACCCCACCACCGGCGGCGTGGCGGCCAGCTTCGCGATGCTCGGCGACCTCATCTACGCCGAGCCCAACGCCCTCATCGGCTTCGCCGGCCCCCGGGTCATCGAGCAGACCATCGGCGAGGCGCTGCCGGCGGGCTTCCAAACCTCCGAGTACCTGCTCGAGAATGGCATGCTGGACGATATTGTCCACCGCACCCACCTCCGCGAGGCGCTGGGCCGCGCGCTGCACCTGTTGATGGACCCGGCGTGATCCAGCACCCGCTGCTCTCGGAGCTCGCCCGCTTTGGCGTGCGGTTGGGGCTTCAGCACATGCGGGCCTTCTTGGCCCACCTCGGGCAGCCGCAGCTGCGCTACCCCACGCTGCACGTGGCCGGGACCAACGGCAAAGGCTCGGTGGTGCGCACCCTCGGCGCGGTGCTGCGGGCGCGGGGCCTCCGGGTGGGGGAGTACACCTCGCCGCACCTGCAGCGGATCAACGAGCGCGTGCAGATCGACGGGGTGGAGATCGGCGATGAGGCCCTCAGCGGGCTGCTGGAGGAGCTGGCCGCCGCCCGCGAGGCCTGGGCCCGCACCGAGGCGGTCGATGGCCTGTCGGAGGACTCGGGGCTCACCTACTTTGAGATGATGACCGCCGCGGCCTTCTTGCACTTCGCCCGCGCCGGCGTGGACGTGGCGGTGATCGAGGTCGGCCTGGGCGGTCGGCTGGACGCCACCAACCTGCTCGATCCGATGGTCTGCGGCATCACCAGCATCGGCCTCGACCACACCGAGCAGCTCGGCCCGGACGTGGCGAGCATCGCCGCGGAGAAGGCGGGGATCATCCTTGGGGGTCGGCCGGTCGTGGTGGGGCCGCTCCCGGCGGCGGCGCTGCGCACCATCCGCACCATCGCGTTTGACCGGGGCGCCACCTTGGTGCAGCCCGAGCACGACTACCAGGTCCTCCGTGACCACGACGGCCGGGTGCGCTTCGTCGGGCAGGAGTGGCAGCTCGACGGGCTGGAGCTCGCTCTTTTGGGCGGGCACCAGCTCGCCAACGCCGGCGTCGCCCTCGCGATGGCGGAGCGCCTGCCGCCCCACCTCCGCCCCAGCCCCGCCCAGGTCGCCGCCGGGCTCGCGTCGGTCGTGCACGCCGGCCGCATGGAGCGCCTCGCGCCAGACCTGCTGGTGGACTGCGCCCACAACCCCGACGGCGCCGCCCAGCTCGCCGCCTCCCTGCGGGAGATGCCCGAGGCCGAGCGGCCGCGCACCCTGCTGCTCGGCATGTCCGCCGACAAAGACGCCCGGGCGCTGGTGATGGCCCTGGCGCCGCTGTTTGATCGCATCGTCACCACCCACTGCAGCCACCCCCGCGCCGAGTCGGCGGGCCTGCTCGCCCAGCGCTTGGTGGGCGTGGGCATCCCGGTGCTCCCCGCTGGGCCCATCGAGGTGGCGCTGCCGATGGTCCGGGCCCAAGGGCCGGCGGTGGTGGCGGGGTCGATCTTCGTCGTGGGCGCGGTGCGGGATCTGCTCGGCCTTCGCTGAGCTTGACGTCAAGCACGCTGATCCCAAAAAGGACGAGGCCCCCCAGCCCGCAGGCGGAGGGGCCCCTGGCGGCGGCGCGGGCTTAGAGCTGGCCCATCGCCAGCTTGAGGTCAATGGCGGCGAGGTCGTGGTTCATGCGCTCGGTGAGGCCGCTGAGCTCCGCCGACAGCAGGCCGAGGCGGGCGTCCTCCACCTCCAGCCAGGTGGCGCCGCCGAGCGACAGGGCGGTCTCGGCGAGGCGGAGGTTCTCCCGCGCCAAGCTCAGCTCTCGCTCGGTCGAGGCCAGGGCCTCCTGGGTGCGCGCGACCCGCAGCCAAGCGGTCTGCACCTCTTGCTCCAAGCTCTGCTCTTGGCGCTTGGCCACGAGCTTGCTTTGGGCGAGCTTGCTCGCCTCCTCTTTGCCTTGGGCGATGCGCAGGCCACCGTCCCACAAGGTCCAGTTGGCGGAGAAGACCAGCATCCACATGCCATTTTGGCTCTGGAAGCCGGTGTTCTCGGTCCAGTTGTAGGTGAAGCGGGCGTCCACGGTCGGCAGCCACTCGCCGCGCTTGGCCGTGACGTAGCGCTCCTGCACCTGAATGCGCTCCTGGGAGGCCTTGAGGTCCGGGCGGCTCTCCACCGCGACGGCCAGGGCGGCGCCGAGATCGGCGGGGAGCTGCCCGGCGGGCGGCAGGCTCACCGTCGAGTCGCCGGAGAGGCCGGTGACCTGGGCGAAGCCGACCGCGGCGCCAGCGCGCTGCTCTTCGGCGCGGGCGAGGTCACGGCGGGCCTGCGAGACGCTGAGCTCCGACTGCAGGCGGGCGCGCTCGGGCAGGCTGCCGGCCACCACTTGGCGCTCGGTCAGCTCGCGGTGGTGGAGGGCCGTCTCCAGGGCGTGCTCGCTGAGTGACTTCGCCATATTGGCGGCGTAGAGGCCATAGTAGGCGCGGGCGGCCCCGGCGCGCACCTGCTGGCGGGCGCGGGCCTCGTCCTGCTGGGCGGCGCGGACGAGGCTGTAGGCGCCGCGGAGCACCGGCAAGCTGCGGCCGTTGAACAGCGGCTGGATCAAGTTGGCGTTCCAACCGAAGGCGGCCTTCTGTTGGATCACCACCTTGCCGTCGCTGCCGCCCGAGCCGTCGGTGCTGCTGCTGTCGGCGCCCGAGCTCGGCCGACCTTCGAGGGCGGCGATGGTCGCGTCGTACTCCTCTTGGGACAGCTCGCCAGCGGCCAGCCGCGCGTCGAGGTTGGCGCGGTAGCCGCCCAAGGCGCCGCCGGTCCAGGCGAGCCCGCTGCCCGGCGTGACGGCCTCCGAGCCGGCCGCCCCCATCGTCAGCATGTCTTGGTAAGCCCAGCCGAAGCGGGTGTAGATGTCGCTGAACGCGTCGTTGAGGAAGCCGAAGCTGTCGCCGGGATCGAAGGCGATCTCGTACTGGTTGATGGTGTAGGTCGCGCCCACCGTGGCCCGCGGCCCAACGAGCGACCACGCCTGGCCGGTGAGGGTGGCGATCTGCCGGGTCTGCTCACGGGCGAGCTGCAGCTCGACGTTGTTCTCTTCGGCGGCGGCCCAGGCCTGCTCCAGGCTCACCTCGGCGGCCTCCGCCGACGTCGGCGCGAACAGCGCCGGCAGGATCAGCCAGGGCAGCAGCTTGGCGGCGGGCAGGACATCGACCGTGGGCGCGGCCTTGGGCGCCCGCAGGCTGCGCCACCGGCGGCCCAGGTCGTCGAGCACGCTGTAGAAGGTCGGCACCATGACGAGGGTGAGCATCGTGGCGAAGCCGAGGCCGAAGATGACGGCGATGGCCATGGGGCCCCAGAACTGCGAGTTTCCGCCGCCGATCATCAGGCGCAGGGTGCGGAAGTCGATGCTGATGCCCAACGCCATCGGCACGAGGCCGAGCACCGTGGTGCCGGCGGTGAGCATGACGGGCCGGAACCGGGTCATGCCGGCGCGAATCAGCGCTTGCCGCACCGGCACGCCCTCCTGGACGAGCGACTCCACATAGTCGAGCAGCACGATGGCGTTGTTGACCACCACGCCCGCCAGCGAGATGACGCCGAG
>CANHON010000042.1 GCA_947462115.1 Deltaproteobacteria bacterium
GGCCTGGCAGGCGGTGCCGGCCCTGCTACACTCCAAGCCCCTGGAGGCCGCCATGACCCTGCTGCACACCATTCGCGCCGACCCCAAAGAGCGGGCCTTGTACGAGGCTTACTGCAAGCAGCTGTCGATCGAGCAGACGATCAAAGACGACATGGCCGAGCTGCGGGCCGAGGCCGAGGTGGAGCGGGCGCGGGCGGAGCTTGCAGAGGCGGCGCTGTTGGAGGAGCGGGCGCAGGCCGAGGCGGCGCTGGCGGCCGAGCAGGCGCGGGCTGACCAGGCGTTCGCTGCGGCCGAGGCGCTCCGCGCCAAGCTGCGCGAGTTGGACATCGACCCCGACGCTGTGGGCTGAGGCGCACCCCCCCCGCGGGAGGTGGCTTGCCGCGCGAGGCGCCCCGCACGGCGGCCGAAGGCCGGCCGCGCAGCGGCGGAGCGGCCCCGCCGCGGACCTCGGCCGCGGCGGCGCTTGGCCGCGACCCCGGGCGGGGGGCCGGCCCGGAGCGCAGCGCAGGGACGCGCCCAAGGCGGCGCTCGCCCTCCGCGCTCAGCCGAGCAGGAAGGCGCCAGCGAGGGCTACGATCGGGGCGCCGGTGGGCCGGCCGTGCTGCCAATCGCCGCCTTCAACGCCGCTCCCGCCGATGTCGATGTGGGAGAAGCGCAGGGGCTGGGCGCTGTCGCCGCCGTGGCCCTCCAGGCCCGCCGCCCGGATCAAGAAGGCCATGGGGAACTGGTGGCCCCGCGAGGTGGCCGATGAGGGCGCGTTGTTGCAGGACAGCAGGTCGTCCGCGCGGCTGCGCGGGGCGATGAAGTCCCAGTCTTCGCGGCGCAGGCGGCTCGGCGCCACCCCGTCGCCGAAGCGGTCGCCCACCCGCTCGAGGCCGCGCGCGGTGTCGGCGGCCAGGGCCGGGCCGTTGTCCATGACGATGGTGTAGGGCCCGACCGCCCGGCCGGCGTGGCCGGTGAGGGTGGCGACGGTGAACAGGTGCGGATCAACGCACTGCAGGGCGTCCTCGCGCAGGTGGGACAGCAGGTCGGCGAGCACGAGGCGGCCCTCGGCGTCGGTGTTGCCGATGCGCACCCGGGCGCCCCCGTGGCTGCGGATGATCTCGTCGGCGACAAAGGCGTCGGGGCCGATGCTGTTGCGAACGCAGCCGAGCTCGGCCACGATCCGCAGGCCCGGCACCCCGAGGCGGCTCGCCGCGAGCACGAAGCCCGCCACCGCCGCCGCGCCGCCCTTGTCGCGCGACATGCCGGCCATGTGGCCGTCGGTCTTGAGATCGGCGCCGCCGGTGTCGTAGCTGAGGCCCTTCCCGGCGAACAGCAGGGTGCGCGTGGTGGGGCCCGGCCCGGTCCACTCCAGGCGCACCACGCAGGGCCGGTGCCGCGGCACGCTGAGGCTGGCCCGGGCCACCGCCATCAGCAGCGGGTAGCCGGCCCCGAGCTGGTCCACATCGTCGAGGACGCTGACCTGCACGTCGGTCTCGGCGAAGGCGGCGCGCAGCAAGGCCGCCATGCGGAGGGGGCTCATGCGCTCGGGCTCGGTGCCGCCGAGGTCCCGCGCCAGGCGACGACCGGCCTCGATGGCCGACACCTGCGCGGCCAGCTCGGGCCCGGAACCATCGGCGAAGAAGCCCAGGGCCTCGACCGGCTCCACCGCCGCTTCGCCCAGGGCCTCCCGGGCCTCCAAGGGCTGCCACAGGGCGGCCAGCGCGCCGAGAATACCCACAAGCAGTCCGTTCTCGTAGTCGGGCCGCTGCGGGAGGGGCGCGATCCACAGGGCGGGGCGGCGGGCGCCCGCGGCCACAGCCCGGCGCAGGCCCGCGGCGGCAGCGTCGGCCACCCGACGGACATCGTCTTGATCCCGAAGCAGGGGCCCGGTGGGCGCCAGGATGAGGCGGTCAGCGGGCGCGCCCGCAGCGGCGCTGAGGTTGACGCTGGACAGGACGCTCTGGTCGATGGCGGCCAGCCGTTGCGCGGCGGCGCCCAGGCCCAGGGGCAAGCCGGCCAGCTGGTCAACGCCGGTGAAAACGGCCACCAGCGCGTCAAAGTTGGCCAAGTCGGGTGGATCGGCGCGCAGGGGGAGCAGGGTGGGCAGCATGGGACCTCCAGGCCGGCCCCTTAGCCGGGGGCGCGGGCCGGGGCAGGGCGCCGCCGCCCTCAGTCGGCGATGTCGCGGAGACCCTCCAGCGTGGTCTTCAGCGCGGCTTCGTCGGCCGGGCTCAGGCCCAGCGCCCGGCAGCCGACGATCACCGCCTCGCGGTCGCCCGGCAAGGGGCGGCTGTGGCGGATCTCCAGGCGGAGGTCCAGGTCCGCGCCGCCGGGGAGCCGAAGCAAGCCGCTGATCTTGTTGCCGGGCCGCATGGTGCGGTCGGCCCGCGACACGATCAGGCCCACGCCGCTCACCGAAAGGTCGTAGAGCGCGATGACCCGCGCGGTCGGCGCGAGCTGCTGGAGGCTGATCCCCGCCCGACCCGAGACCCGACGACGCTCGGCGGCCCGGCGCTCGTTGCGCTCCACGCTGCGGGGGAAGCGCAGCTCCCAGCGACGCGGGCCCGTCAGCTCGGCCAGCACCGTCAAAAAGGCGTAGTTGGCGTTGCCTTGAACGTAGCGCACCCGCACAACCGCGCCGGCCTCGGGCGGGGCGCGCAGGGCTTGGCCCTCCGCCACGAAGAACGCGAAGGTGCCGGTTTTGGGGTCGGGCATGGCGAGCACGCCCTCCACCGGCTGCCCGGCCAGCTCCACCACCGCCGCGCCGATCTCCGCCGCGGCGTAGAAGAGGTGCGATACGACCTCACTCTCGCGGGTGAGCCAGAGGGGTGCTGGGCTGTGTGCCCCGGGGGACTGGACCATTGGAGCCTCCTGCGGCGCCAAGCGAGCCCCGCTCCCACGTGGAACGGCCCGCGGGTCGGCGCACTTGAGGGGCCAAGGTGCCCCGGCCCCGCCGACGCTGTAGGATCGCTGGCCAGCCGAGGAGCGCGCGCGATGTTCATCCGATCGTTGACGGTGCGGGGCCTCCGGGACCTGCCCGCCCACACCATCGACGGCCTGCCCCGGCGGGCCGTGCTGGGCGGCCCCAACCCGCAGTCGGTCGCGCTCTTTGACGCCGTGGAGCTCGCTTTCCGCTTTTTGGCCGAGCGGCCCGTGGAGCCGGGCTTGCACCGGGCCGGGGTCTGCGCCGCGCCCCTCGGCCCCGACGACGAGAGCCCGACGCCCGAGGAGGTGGGCCCGCTCGACCCCGAGGGCCTGCGCGCCTGGCTCGCCCCCGACAGCCTGAGCCTCACCGTGGAGGCGATCGTCGAGCTCGATCCGCTGCTGCACGCCCGCTTGCGCACCGCCGCCACCGCCGAGCCTCGCCTCGCGGTCGCGCTGGCCCGCGACCCGGCCCTGCGCGTGGTGGTCGGCGCCCTCGCCACCACCGACCAGAGCTTGCTGGCGCTCTCGCTGCAAGCATTTGATATCGGAGACGAGTCCTTTCATCAGGCGGGCGCTGAGCGGCCCCGGTGGCAGCGGGCCTTCCTCCGCGCCCTCGGGGCCCGCGTGCACCGCTTTCGGAGCGATGAGGTCCGGCTCGAGCCCCTCCTGCGGGCGGCCAGCGGCCGGGAGTCCTTCGCCGACTATGCCCGGTGGTGCGAGGCCTTCGGGCCCGACGGTCCTCGCCTCCGGGTGGCCGCCGGGCCGGCCGGGCTGCCGATGCTGCTCGGCGATGGCCTGCCCCTGCGTCGGTTTGGCGAAGCGGGCCTGCGCCGCGCCCTGCTGGCCGCCGCCGCGCACCTGCACCAAGCCGACGTGCTGCTCAGCGAGCTCGACGATCCGCTCCTCGACAGGCTGCTCGAAGGCGAGGCCGCGCCGCTGGAGCAGTGCATCAGCGCCCGGCCCGACGGCGCCCTCCACCTTCAGGCCGAGGCCCCCGCGCCGGGCTCCCGCCAAGGCCGCGCCCTGAGCTTCACCCGGGGCGGGCCATGAGCGCCGGCCCCGCGCGTCTCCCGGCGGTCTGCCACCGCTGCGGCAGCGACAAGCTCGGCGCTCTCGTGCCCTGCAAGACCTGCGGCTATGTGCCCAGCGGCGCCGATCGCACCGTGGCTTGGCTGTTCTCTGAGCACCACCTCAGCGGCCCCGAGCTGGTCGCCGCCGCCGAGCGGGTGCGGGCAGGCGAGCGACCCGAGCCCAGCCGGGCCCTCCGGGAGCAAGCGCGCCTGGCCATGGGCGCCGCGCCGACCCTGGAGCGGGCCGCGCAGCCGCTGAGCTTGAGCCATAAGCTCCTGATCTTCTTCGCCAATCTCCTGCTGACCACCCTCGCGGGCTACGCGGTGTGGTTCGGCCTCCGCGAGTCCCGGCCGCGGGCGGCGCGGGAGGCGCTGCTCCTCACCGTGCCCTTGAGCGCGCTGTTCTCCCTGTTGTGGACCTTGGAGCAGCTGCGCGAGCTGCTGGGCTGAGGCGGCCGCAGCCCCTGCCCCTCAGCGCCGGCGGCGGCGCCCGACCCCCGCAGCGGCCACCAGCGCCACGCCGGCGAGCAGCCCCCGGGCGCCTTCGCTGCCCACGGTGGCGCAGCCATCGTCCTTGGGCACCTTGACCACGACGATAATGTCGGCCTGGTCGGCCTCATCGGTGTCGTCCCCGGTGGCGTCCGCGCCGCCGTCCGCCGCGCCGTCGGTCGCCCCGTCCGCGCCGCCGTCCGCCGCGCCGTCGGTGCTGCCGTCGGCGCTGCCGTCCGTTCCGCCATCGGTGCCTGCGTCCGCTCCGCCATCGGTGCCGCCGTCCGCTCCGCCGTCTGCTCCGCCGTCCGCTCCGCCATCGGCGCCGCCCGCCTCCACGAAGGAGACGACCAGGGGCGCCGCGCTGATCTCGAGCAGCAGGCCCTCGGCGTCCACGGTGGGCAGGGCCACCCGCTCGCCGGCCGGGTTGACGCCGGCCAGGGTCCAGGCGGCGATCGGCGCGGGGAGGCCGGAGAAGCGCACCTCCGCCACGTCGGTGTCGGCCTCGGCCACGGGGCGCCAGGCCACGAGGTGATCGGCCACGCCGTCGGCGCCGCCGAGCAGGTAGGCCCAGGCCTCGTCGTCCTCTTGGAGCACCCCGACCACCCGACGATCGCCAAGCGTGGCGATCAAGGCCTGCAGCGCGATGAAGCTGGCCTTGGGCGCAAAGCCGGTGTGGACCGAGCCGGTCAGGCCGGAGCGGCAGTAGAGCGTGTCGCAGGCGCCGTCGTTGGCGTAGAAGAACCAGGTGGCCCGGTCGAGGCCGAGCCGGCTCCACATCAGGGCGCCGCGCACCGCGTAGAGGGCCTGGGCCCGCTCGGTCACGCAGTCGGTGCCCGTGCAGGACTCGCCGGCGCCGGTGCTGTCCCAGCCCCACTCGGTGAGCCACAGGGGCGTGCCGGGCAGGTTCTCGTCGCGCCAGCGCATGGCGTCGAGCACCTCGCGCTGGGTGGACCGCGGGTCTTCGGGCTGAACCGCGATGCGGGTGCCGGCGGGGTTGATCGCGTAGCTGTAGGAGTGGATGTTGATCGCGTCGAGCAAGGGGCCGACCGCCTCGGGCACCCGGGCGCCGAGGTAGTGGCCGCCGGTGGCGGTCTCGGCTTGGGGATCGCTGGCCTGCAGGGCGCAGGGCATCACGATCATCGCGGGATCACCGTCGTGCACGCCATCCACGAAGCCTTCCAGCACCTCGGTGTAGAAGGCCGCGGTGTAGTCCCATGGCTCGTTGCCGGCCTCGACCGCCAGCACGTCGCCGGTGCCCGCGGTGGGCCCAAAGTGGCGCGCGAAGGCGTAGGCATAGGCGTAGGCGGCGCCGTAGGGGTCGTCCCAGGTCCACGATGGGTTGGTGGTGTTGAGGAACTGGACCGTGGCGTTGACCGACAGGCCCGCGGCGGTCCAGGCGCCGTACTCCCGGTCCCAGTCCAGCCACCAGTTGGCCTGGGTGCCGGCGGTGCTCATGACGCTGTAGTCGGGCACGATGTCGGGATCGGTCACGTCCCAGCTCAGGTTGTGGTAGCTGCGGCCGTGGCTGGCCACCGGCGCGTAGCGGCTGGCCCCCGCTCCGGCCCCGAGCGAGTCGGTGTAGGCGCCCGTGCCCCAGCCCCAGATGCCGTTGACGCCGAGCATGGTGCGCAGGTCGGTGGGGGCGACGCCCGCCGCGGGCATGGGGCCGTGGGGACCATCGGCGTTCCAGGCGTCGAGCTCCCACATGTAGACCTTGTCGTAGTCGCCGCCCAGCGTCTCGTAGGAGACCTTGAGGAAGCGGGCGCGCGCCGGCGCGGGCACCTCGATGAGCACGGCGCCGAGGGCCGCGGGGTCCAGCGTCGCGGCGGGGGTCCAGCTCAGCCCGTCGAGCGAGGTGCTCAGCGTGGTCGAGCGGGCCCGGCCGCCGGCCCAGTGGCGGCTGCGGACCCAGCCCACGTCCTGAACGGAGCCGAGGTCGGCGACCACCGACTCCACGCAGGGGCCGTCCACCGCCGCCAGCTCGGTGGTGTTGAAATTGCTGGCGCTGCGCGCAACCAGGGCGGTGATCGTGCCGCTCGGCGCGGTGTAGCGGCGGAGCGAGTAGGCGTCGCCGGTGCCGTAGCTGCCGACAAAGACCTCTCCGGCGCTGGTCTCGGCGTAGAGATCGACCGCGGCGCCCGAGCCCCGGTAGGCGACCTCCAGCAGGGGCCGGGCCGAGGCGAAGGGCACCCGGAGCGAGGCCACCCCGCCCGAGGCGTTGACGGCGGCGCCCGTGTAAATGCTGCCGTCGGTGGCCTCGACGCCGGTGCCGGCGCTGCTGAGCGTGCAGCCGCCGCCGGTGCAGGCGCCGAGCGCGGGGTTGAGGTCGGCCCGCGTCAAAAAGCCCTGGGGGAAGCAACTGTCGCTGGTCCAGTGGGTGTCGTCCAGGCCGTCGAGCACGAGGCTGAGGCTGGTGCCGCTCGTGGCGCTGAGGGTGGCGCCAGCGGTGAGCGAGGGGACGATGCCCGCGTCGGGATCCCAGGCCAGGGCCGGCGACGCCGCGAGGAGCGCCCCCAGCGCGCCCAAGCGCACCGGCATGCCCGAGCGCGGGCGGCCTCGGGCGAACGTCGGGGCCGACAGCGGCGCGCCCACGGCGGCGATCGGGGTGGACGGGAGGCGGGGGGAGCGGCGCGGGGGAGCGGTAGGCATGGGCCGATCTTGCGGGGGGCGGCCTGCCCGAACAACCGCTGCTCGCCAATCGCTCCAAACGCAACCAGAGAGCGCCGTTTTGGCGCTTCCCTTTTGGATTCCGCTGTCGACCTGCTGTGGGACAGGCGGCGCCGGCTCAGAGCGGCTCGCCGCCCAGCTCGTCGGCGCCCGCGCCCCGCTTGGCGTCGAAGACGTAGCCGATCGCCCGAACGGTGTGGAGCAGGCCGGGGCCGAGCTTGTTGCGGAGGTAGCGCACGTAGACGTCGACCACGTTGGTGCGGGGGTCGTGCTGGATGCCCCAGACTTGGTCGAGCAGGCGGGTGCGGCTCACCACCTTGCCCTCGTTCTTCAAAAAGACGACCAGGAGGTCAAACTCGCGGGTTGTGAGCTCGACGGGCTGGCCCCGGAGGAAGACCGCGCGGCCGGTCAGGTCCACCTCGACCGGGCCCGAGCCCAAGGTCTCGGCGACGCCGCTGCGCCGCCCCACGGCCTCGATCCGGGCCAGCAGCTCTTCGAAAGAGAAGGGCTTGACGAGGTAGTCATCGACGCCGGACCGCAGGCCCTCGATGCGCTCGTCCACCCGGTCGCGTCCGGTGAGGCAGATGGTCGGCACGGCGCTGCCGCCGCGGCGCAGGGCCCGCACCAAGTCCAGCCCGTCGCCGTCGGGGAGCATGCGGTCGACGATCACGAAGTCGACGCTGTGGCGCCCCAGGATCGCGCGCGCCTCGGCGAGGTCGGCCGCGGGGTCCACCTCGTGCCCCTCGGCCTGCAGCCCCGCGGCGAGGAACTGGCGGACGTGGGGTGCATCCTCGACGACCAAGATCCGCACGCGTCTGATCTCCCTTGGGGCTGCTTCAAGTCGGCGCCGCGGGGGCGCCTCCGGTGCGCTATCCCAGATCGCCAACGGTGGGGGCCGCGCGGCCGACCCGGCGCCGAGGGGCCGCGGGTGGGCTCATCGGCCGGGCGCGCCTCACCTTGACCGCTTTAGGCTACACGCCGGCGGCAGCGGGGGACGGCATGGGGGATGAGGTCGCGGGGCAGGGCGCTGCGGGTCACGGCGCTCTGGCGCGGAGCACAGCCGAGCAGGGCGGCCCGATCGGCGCGCAGCTCGACCACCTGATGGACGTGCTGGAGGGCGCCCTCGGCGGGCAGCCCCTGGAGCTGCCGCCGCCCTCCGGCGACCCCCAGCACGATCGCCTGCGCGCCCTGATCGCTGCGCTCCCGCCCCTCTCGCCGCGGCGCGCGCCCCTGCGCCCCTTGCTGGAGGCCCTCGACCGCACCCACGGCCCCCGGGCCCTCGCCCGCGGCCTCGGCTGGACCGTGGAGCTGCCCGCGTCCCCGCCGGCGGAGGTGGCGGTCGACGGCGCCCGCCTCGGGGCTCTGCTCGAAGACATTGTCACCTGCGCCATTCTGGTCGCGCGCGCCCACGGCGGGGTCCGGGTCCACCTCGGGCCGGGCGGCGGGCCGACGGGGCGAGAGGCGCAGCTCACCATCGAGGGCCCAGGCCTCGTGATGGGTCTGCCTGGGCTGCTCTTCGCCGAGGCACGGTCGATGGGCGCCCGCCTGAGGCTCCCCGTCGATCGGCCCACCTGCGCCACCCTCGACCTGGGCCTCGCGCCGGGCTCCAGCTGGGCGCCGCTGCCCGCGCCCGCCCCGGCGCTCAGCCCCGCGCTGGTCCCCGCGCTGGCCCCCACGGCCGACCGGGGGGCGCGGGCCGCGCTGCGGGGCCTGCGGGTCATCGCGGCCGATGACCATGAGATCAATCGGTTCATCCTCAGCGCGATGCTGGAGGAGCTCGGCTGCACCGGCATCCAGGCCGAAGACGGCCGGGCGGCGCTGGCCCTGGCCCAGGCCGAGCGCCCCGACGCCCTGATCCTCGACCTCTACATGCCGGCGCTGGACGGCCTGGAGGTCGCGCGGCGGCTGCGGGCCTGGGAGGCCGAGGCGGGGGTTCCGCGCACGCCGATCTTCGCGCTGACCGCCGACGCGAGCCCCGCCACCGCCGCGGCCTGCAAAACTGCCGGGATGGACGCCTTTCTGGTCAAGCCCGCCGATCCCGACGCCGTGCTCGCCGCGCTCCTGGCCCACTGCGCGCCCAGCGCCGCCGCGCCGCCCCGCGCCGCCCCGAGGTCCGCGGTCCTTCCGCCCCAGCTCGCCGCCGACCGCCGCCGGGCCCCCGAGCCGCCGGCCTCGGCCCTCGATCAGAAGCAGGTGACGATGATGCGCGAGGTGATGGGGCCGGCCGCCTTCGCTGAGCTCATCCTCACCTTCGTCGCCCACACCGCCGAGCAGATTGACGTGCTGGAGGCCGCGCTCGTCGCCCGGGACTGGCCCGCCGCGCAGCGCCTCGCCCACGGCGTCAAGTCGGGCACCGCGCAGATGGGGGCCACCGGCATGTCGCAGCTCGCCCGAACCATCGAAGAGCAGCTCCGGGCGCAGGTCCTCGTCGATGGGCCCACGGCGACCCGCGCGCTGCGGGCGAGCTTGGAGGCGGCGCGCGTCGCGCTGAGCGCCTGAGCCCGGCGCTCACCAGGGCAGGGCCACCGGGCCGAGCGGGTCGAGGTGGAGCGCCGCGAGATCAACGTCAGGTCCGGGCTTCCCGGCGAGCACAAAGCGCTCAAACAGGCCCCGAAAGTCGGCGTAGGCCACGTCCACCCGCTCGAGGTCGGCCTCGACCCGGCAGCGTGCCAGCTCCACCACGAGGCCCTCGAGCAGCACGCGGATCAGGACCGCCATGCGCTCGGGCGGCACCGTCAGGCGGTCGAGCTCGGCCTCAAAGACCTTGGCGATGGCATCAGCGAGCAGCGCGGTGCTCTCGGCGTAGAAGCGCGCGACGGTGCGGCCCATCTCGCTGTCGTGGTTGGACAGCGCGAGGGTCTCGACCAAGAAGGGCGCGCCCTGGTGGAGATCGCGGGCAGCGGCCCACATGGCGTCCAGCGCGTCGAGCGCGCTCGGCAAGCCGCCGTCGCCCCGCCGGGCCCGCTCGATGAACCGCTGGTGGAGCTGGCGGAAGTAGGCCCGCTGGGTCTCGACCAGCAGGTGGTCTTTGTTCTCGAAGTGGTAGTGCAGCAGGCCCTTGCTGACGCCGGCCTCGGCCGCCACCTCCCCCATCGAGGCGCCGTCAAAGCCGACCCGCCCGAAGATCCGCCGCGCCGCGCCGAGGATCCGCGGCACCGTGCGCCCGTCCGCCGCGCCGCCCAATCGAGAGCTCAGGGGCATCACCACCTCCCGCGGCGCCCTGGCCGCTCGGCCAGTGTAGCCGAGGCCGAGGCGCCAAGTCGAGGGGCAGGCAGTCGGCACGCGCCGGGCCCCTCGGCCCGCCGACCTGGGGAGAACCCGTAGCCGCGCCAGCGCTTTGGGTCGCCGCCGCGGAGGGCCCCGGGGCCCGCCGGCCTTGGGGGGCCGGGTCCGCATAGGCTGGGGGGCGGCTCAGGCCGGCCGTTGGCCCCAGCCCGGCGAGGCCGTCAACGATAATAGCCTCAGCATCATCACTTTGACCAAGCTCTTCCCCAAGCGGAGGCGCGCGCCTCTCTCCACGTCGACGCTAAACAACGCGCGCCTCCGCCTTGGGGAACTTGGTCCGCCCGGGTGAACCGATCAGGGCACGTCCATCCGCTGGAACCGGGCGCCCGCGCCCACCGCGCACAGGGCGCAGAGCACCGCCAAGCCGATGAGCTTGTTGACGTCCCACTGCTCGCTCCAGCCCTCCCAGGCGCCCAGCGCGTTGCCCGGCACATAGGGCGCGATGGTCTGGGCCCAGGCCACTCCGAAGGCGCCGAGCGCCTTGAGCAGCAGCTGCACGCCCTTGTCGAGGATCAGGTAGAGCACGATGCCCACCACCACGCCGCCCACCGAGCGCGACAGGGTGGAGATGAACAAGGTGAGCAGGATGAGGCCGAGGTCGGAGAAGAAGCTGACCAGGTAGCCGAGCAGCACCGGCCCGATGTCGGCCTCGAGGCTGAACACCGCCGCGCCGCCCAGCGCCGAGACCACCGCCGTGAGCAGCAGGGTGGACAGCGAGAGCGCCGACAGGGCGGTCACCTTCGCGGCCAGCACGCTCAGGCGCGACACGGGCCGCAGCAGGACCTCGCGCAGGCTGTTGTCGGCCAGCTCGCCGGCCAGGGTGCTCGCGGTGGACAGCACGAGCAGCAGCGGCAGCACGAAGAAATTGCGCGCGACGAGGCCCCAGGCCATCGTGCCCCGCCAGGTCTGGTCGATGCTGCTGGCCACGTTCATCTGGTTGACCTGGGCCGCGCCGGCCTGCTGCACCACAAAGTGCATGCCAAAGACCACGAGGCCACCGACCAGCAGCGCCAAGGCCAAGGCGGCCTTGCCCGACACCCGGCCGAAGATCGCGCGCAGCTCGGCCACCACCATCAAGAAGAAGTGCGCGGGCATCAGGTCAGCTCCTTGTTGGTCAGCGAGAGGAACAGCTCCTCCAGGGAGTGCTGGACCGGCACCAAAGCAGAGACCGGCACGCCATCTTGGACGAGGTGACGGTTGAGCTCAGGCACCGTGAGCCCGTCGAGGGCCAGCCGCAGCGCGCCGTGCTCGTCTTCGTCTTTGGCGGGCAGCACGCCCACCCCAGCGAGGCCCGCCAAGGAGGCCCGCAGGCGGTCGGGCTCGGGCGAGCTCACGTCCACCTCGACCACGCTGCCCTTGCCCGCGACCAGCTCAGCCACGGTGCCTTCAGCGATCATGCAGCCCTTCTCGATGATGCCCACGCGGTTGCAGAGCAGCTCGATCTCCGACAGGAGGTGGGAGCTGATGAGGATGGTGAGCTGCGTGTCTTTGGCGAGCTGGCCGAGCAGGTCACGCACCTCGCGCATGCCGCGGGGGTCGAGGCCGTTGGTGGGCTCGTCGAGGATCAACAGCTTGGGCTGCCCCACCAGGGCCCGGCCGATGCCGAGGCGCTGGCGCATCCCGAGGCTGTAGGTGCGCACCGGCTCCGCGTCGCGGCCCCACAGGCCCACCAGCTGCAGCGCCCGATCGATGTCGTCTTTGGTGCCCCGCCCGGCGAAGGCGACGGCCCGCTCCAGGTTTTGGCGGCCGGTCATCCACGGGTGGAAGGCCGGGGTCTCGACCATGGCGCCCACAAAGCTGCGCTGCTTGACCGGGTCTGACTCGCCGAAAATACTGACCGTGCCAGCATCTCGACCGATGAGCCCGAGCATGCACCGGATGGCCGTCGTCTTTCCGGCGCCGTTGGGGCCGAGGAAGCCATAGATGTCTCCTTCGAGCACCCGCAGCGACAGCCCGTTGACCGCCGTGCGGCCCCCGAACCGCCGGGTCAGCCCGGAGGTTACCAACGCTTCAACGCTGCTTGTCTGCACCATCGCCTCCGCCCTCGCAGCCAGGAGCTGCCCGATGCCACGCCTCGTGGGCCCCGCCGAAGCGCCCCGTCTCGCCGCGCGCCCCTCGATGGGCCGCGGGCGCCCCCTCTATGGCGTTGCTCGGGGCCTGTCCGCCTTGCGCGTGGCCGGATGGGTCGCCGCGCTGGGCACCGCGGGCTGCGCCCCGCCGACGCCCGCGCCGGTGCCGGAGTTCTTTGACCCCGGGGCGCCGATCACCGTACAAGACGTGCGGCGCGGCTTTGTCGAACTGGGCCGCACAGTGACGCTCAACGACCTCGTCGTCACCCTGGGCCGGGCGCCCGGCGGCCGCGACCTGTGGCTCAGCGCGCCAGAGGGCGGTGAGTATGCTGGGCTGCGCGTCTTTCTCAACAGCCCCAGGCCAGAGCTGCTGCCGCGGACCGGCCAGCGCATGAGCCTGCAGGGCACCGTGGGCAGCCGCGCCGGTCACATCTTGTTGTTGATGGAGGAGTACCACCTCGCCGCGGTCGGCGGGGAGGGCAGCGTGGCCCCGAGCCGCATCGGGCCGGTCGCCGACTATGGCCCGTGGGTCGATGGGCTGGTGGAGATCGACGAGGCGCAGGTGCTCGACTGCGGCGACGCGGCCGGCCTCCAGGCCCTCCAGGTGGGCCAGGGCGCCCCCTTGTCCTTTGACGGCTGGAGCGCCGGCGTGGCCCTCGAGGCCGGCGAGGGCCGGGCGGGGCTCAGCGGGCTGCTGCAGGCCACCAATACGGCGGTGCGCCTGCGGGCCCGCAGCGTCGAAGACAGCGGTCAGCAGACCCATCCGGCCGAGGGCGCGGGCTGCGTCGCCGATCCCTGGGGCCTCGCCCTGCACCCCCGCGAGGGCTGGGCCCGGGCGGAGGGCCTCGTGGTGAGCGCGGTGGATCGGGGCGCCGAAGCCGCCTACCTCCAGCCGGCGGGGGGCGGCCCGGGCCTGCGCCTGCGGGCGGCGCCCCCGCTGTCCATCGCCGCGCTGATCGAGGCGGGCACCCTGGTCGAGGGCGCTGTGGTTGACGTGGAGGGCGTTCTTCAGCGGCCCGGCGGCCTGCCAGAGCTGCTCCTGCTGCAGGCCGAGGCCCTGCGCCGCACCGGCGAGGCCGCGCCGACCCCCTGGCCCCTCGCCGCGCTCCTGCGCGCCATTGAGGACCGTCGCGGCGCCGAGGCCCCCGACACCGCGTCTCCCGACACCGCGTCCCCCGACACCGCGTCCCCCGACACCGCGAGCCCTGACACCGCGAGCCCCGAGCCCGAAGCGCCCTCGGGGCCGGCGTTGCCGCGGAGCGCGCCGGCCCATGCGGCCCTGGTCTCCTTGGGGCCGCTGGTGACGGGGCCGGCGATCGGGCGCTGGCGGGTGGGGACCACGCTGGGCCTGCCCCTCGACGGGCGAATCCCGGCCGCGGACCCGCCAGCCCGGGCGGTGCTCAGCGACGTGATCGGCGTGATGCAGGCCGATCTGCTCGATGAGGCCCTGCTGCTCCGCCGCATCGACGAGGCCAGCCTGGCCCCCGCGCCGGCCCCCGCGCCTTAGCTCCGCAGCGCCGCGGGGCTCAGCGCGCTGAGCTCGGCGTAGAGGTGCACGTTCGCGGCGATGGCCCGCGCAAAAACCCCCAGGTCGAGGCTCTCGTTGGGGCCGTGGGCGGTGGAATTGGGGTCCATCACCCCGTTGAGGATCAGCGGCAGCGCGCCATAGCGGCGGCCGAACAGCGCCACGAAGGGGATGGAGCCGCCGACGCCCACTTGGAGCATCGGCGCGCCCCAGCTCGCCATGTAGGCGCGATCCGCGGCCTCAAAGGCGGGACCTCGCGGGGTATACAGCCAGCCTTCGCTGGCGTTGGCCCCGACCTCCACGCTCACCTGCACCCCGCCCGGCGGATCGACCAGCAGCACCGCGCGCAGGGCCTCCATCATCTCGTCGATGGTCTGGCCGGGCGCGAGCCGGATCGACAGGGTGGCGCTCGCAGCGGTGCGCAGGGCGTTCTTCTTGCGGTCGGGGGTGGGCAAGGTGGTGGCGACCACGGTGAGGCTGGGCTGCCGCCACATCCACTCGGCCGGCGGGCGGCCGCGGTCGGGCAAGGCCGCCACGTCGGGCAGCAGGTGCGCGCCCTCGTGGATCACCGCGGCGTTGAGCGGCACGCCCCAGGCAGCGGCGCTCCAGGCCGCGGGCACGTCTACGCGGCCCACCTTCATGCGCCCGTCTTCGTCGGCCAGGCGGCTGATCAGCGCCATGAGGGCCAGCGAGACGTCGGGCACCATGCCGCCCCACAGGCCGCTGTGGCCGTCGGCCTCGAGCGCGGCGCAGCGCAGCTCGACCTCCAGCAGGCCGCGCAGCGAGACCGTGAGCCCCGGCTGGGTGGTGCTCGGGTTCTCACAGTCGGTCAAGATCATGAGATCGGCGGCGAAGGCCTCGGGGTAGGCGTCCATGAACCGCTCCAGGTTCGGGGAGCCGATCTCCTCCTCGCCCTCGATGAGCAGCCTCAAGTTGACGGGCAGCGCGCCGTTTTCGTCCATATAGGCTTGGATGGCCGCGAGGTGGCTGACCCAGCCGCCCATGTCGTCGCTGGCGCCGCGGGCGTAGGCCCGGCCGTCGATGACCGTCAGGGTGTGCGGGTCGGTGCGCCAGGGCTCGCCTTTGACCGGCTGCAGGTCCAGGTGGCCATAGACGAGCACGGTGGGCTTGTCGGGGCCGGCGCCGGTCCACTCGGCCGCCACGCAGGGCAGCGCGCCGTCGAGCTCGAGCAGGCGGCTGTTCTCCAGGCCCAAGGCCGAGAGATCGGCGACCACCTTCGCGGCGAGGCGGCGCACGTCGTCGGCGTGGGCGGGGTCGCAGGAGATGGCGGGGATCGCGACGTACTCGGCCAAGCGGGCGAGGGCGGCGTCGAAGCCCGCGGCGGCGCGGGCGGCGACCGCGGCGGTGGGCGCGGGCGAAGGGGCGGCTGAGCGCATGGGAGACCTCCAGGGGGCGGCAGTCTCGCACACGCGGCTGGGCGCGCGGTCGCGGTCGGCGCGCTACGGTGGGCGCATGCGCCGCTCGCTCCGCTGCCCGACCCCCGCCGCCGCCCTCCTCTCCTGCCTGGTCGCGCTGGGCGCGGCGGCCGAGGCCCGCGCGGCCACGACCACCATCGAGGCCGGCGGGGCCTGGTGCGCCGTCGCCCAAGCGGCCGCCCCCGGCGACACGATCTTGCTTGGGCCCGGCACCCACACCAGCGCCTGTGTGCTCGAGCAGAGCGGCCTGGAGGGCAGCCCCATCACCCTGGCCTCGGCCGATCCGACCGTCCCGGCGCGCCTCTCCCCCACCGATGGCAGCGCCACCATCCTCGAGCTCGGCGGCGGCCACTGGCGGGTGGAGGGCCTCGTGCTCGGGCCCCACGCCGCCGGTCAAGCGGGGGTGCGCCTGCGGGGCGACGCCGGCGGCCAGAGCGCGGGCGTTGAGCTCATCGACAACCTGCTCGAAGATCTGGGCGGGGACGGTATTGTCGCAGGGGACGCCGGGGTGAGCTACGCCGATCTGGTGATCAGCGGCAACCGGCTCCGGCGGCTCGGCGGGGTGGGCGTCAACCTCGGCTGCGCGGCCGGGAGCGTGGACTGTCAGGTGCGAGACGCCCTGATTGAGGCCAATTTCATCGAGGACACCGGGCTGAGCGGCGCTGGCGTCGGCCTGCGGGTCTACCGGGACAGCAGCGGCCGGCTCCTGCGCAACGTGCTCCGGCGCAGCCCCGGCGCCAACGTCGAGCTCTACGGCGGCCTGGAGGCCCTCCCCGCCGACGGCCTCGGCGCGGTGCTGGTGCGCTTCGAGGCCAACCGCGTCGGACCGCCCACCTCGGGCGCGGCCCTGCGGGTGTTTGGCGGGCCGGTCCTTGTTCAGAATAACGTGGTGATCGGTGGATCGGAGGGCGGCATCCTCGCCGGGCCGGCCGCGGACCCCGCGGACATCGACCGGATCTACCTGCTCGGGAACAGCCTCGTGGGCATCGGCGGCGACGCCCTCCGGCTGCTGGGCTGGGAGCTCGGCGGCGATCTCGCGCTGCAGAACAACGCCGTGCTGCAGGAGGACCGCCTCGGCGAGGGCCTTCCGAGCCCCGGCGGCGCGGTGGCGGTCGGCGGAAACCTGAGCTGCGCCTCGGCGGCGGCCTGCTTTGCGGACCGGGCGGAGCTCGACTTTAGCCCGCAGGCGGCCCTTCAGGGCGCAGCGGTGATCTCCGTCTACAACCTGCTCAGCGTCGATCTCTGCGGAGCGCCGCGCGCGCTGCCCGGCGACGCCATCGGCGCGCTCGGCGCCGGGACCACGCTCACCGGCGGCTTCCCCGCGGGAGAGGCGCCCGCCGACCTCAACTGCCCGCCCCTCGACTCCGGGGGCGACGACGGCGCCGTGGACAGCGGGGCCGACGGGGGCGAGGACGGCTCCGAGGCCGGCGCGGACGGCGGCGGCGACAAGCCGGTGGTGCAGCAGATCCCCGCCTATGCCCAGGCCAACGAGAAGGGGGGCTGCAGCTGCGGCGCCGCCGGTCGCCCCCCGGCTCGGCCGCTCGCCCTCGGCCTCAGCCTGCTCGGCCTCAGCGCGCTCATCGCCCGCCGCCGTCCCCGCAGCTGAGCGGAGCCCCACCGATGTCGGACGCGAATCCCCCGATCGACCTGCCGCAGCCGCGCTTGATCTCCCTCGCGGCCCACCGGGACGCCCGCGGGAGCTTCACCGAGCTGTGGCGCCAGTCGGCCTTCCCCGCCGGGCCCAGCTTCTGCCAGCTCAACCTGTCGGACAGCGAGGATGGCGTGCTGCGGGGCCTTCACGTGCACCTGCGCCAGGACGACTACCAGCTCGTGCTGTCGGGCGCGCTGCACGTCAACCTCGTCGATCTGCGCCCCGGCCAGGACCTCCGGCGCTGGACCTGGACGCTCCGACCCGGCGAGGCCCTGCACGTGCCCGCCGGCGTCGCCCACGGCTACTGGGCGATCGGCCCCACCCGGGCGCTCTACCTCGTGAGCGCCGAGTACGACGGCACCGACGAGCACGGCCTCGCCTGGGACGACCCGACGCTGGCCTTGGGCTGGCCCGGGGACCAGCCGCTCCTGTCGGTCCGCGACCAGAACAACCCGCGGCTCGTTGATCTGCGCCTACCGGGCCTCGTGGGGCTTTAGTAGCGGGCGCTGATGCCCCAGACGTTCACGTCGCTCGTGACCTGCTGGTAGAAGTCGTCGATGCTCCGGTCGGCCGCGCGCACCCGGAAGACCGCCCGGGCCTCGCCGCCCTTGGCCGTCACGTAGAGGTCGCCGGTGGACTCATCCACGTCGAGGCCCAGCGGGGTGATGAGGCCGTCGGTCCACGCCCCGACCTCGGCCCAGCGACCGGTGTCGAGGTTGAACTGGCGCACCGCGAGCTGCCCCGTGCTGAACTGCGAGGACACCGTGGTGAAGCCCGCTCCGGCGACATAGCC
>CANHON010000043.1 GCA_947462115.1 Deltaproteobacteria bacterium
AGTAGGCTCCTCCGCCCTCGCGCCCGGCGCCCCGCCCCTGCCGCGGGGCGCTCGCCGTTTTGGGCCCGGCGCCGGCGCCGACCGGCGTGGCCCTCCGCGGCTACCCGGGGAGGGTGTAGCAAAACACACAGCCCGCCGCGCGATCCGCCCCGAGCCCGGCCCCCGCGGTGCCGCTGCTGCGCCTATGGGCGGCCCGGCTGGGGCCCAAACGGGGCTGGCACAGGACTTGAAAGGGACCTGGGCGCACCGCGGCGCGCTCCTGCGCAGCGCTGGCCCGCATGAGCTGGGCCCTGGAGTCCAAGATGATCCACGAAGTTGAAGGCGACATCCTGCTGACCACGGCCGAGGCCATCGCCCACGGCGTCGCGCCCGCCGATCCCTTCCACCACGGCCTCGCCCTCTCCCTCCGCGATCGGTGGCCGGCGATGACCAAGGACTTCCGCCACTGGAGCCACGGCAGCCACCCCAAGCCCGGCGAAGCTTGGCTGTGGAGCGGCGTAGACGGCCGCATCGTCTGCCTCCTGACCCAGGACGAGGCCGGCCACGGCGGTCACCCCGGCAAGGCCACCCTCCCCAACGTCAACCACGCCCTCAAGGCCCTGCGCAAGATCATCGAGGACGAAGGTCTGCGCTCGATCGCACTGCCCCGGCTCGCCACCGGCGTCGGCGGCCTCGACTGGGCGGAGGTCCGGCCCCTGCTCGACCACCACCTGTCGGGCTTGGACGCCGACATCTACGTCTACACCACCTTCCACTCCGGCGTGAAGGCGAACGAGGGCGCCGAGGCCTGAGCCCGATCGGCGCGCCCCAAAGGCGGATAGGCGGGGGTCGGAGGCCGCATGCCCACTGACCCCCGCGCTGTCCTGCTCCCTGCGCCGCTCCCTGCGGCCGAGCCCGCCCTCTCGGCCGTCACCGAGGGCTTTCTGCGGCCGGCCCTCGGCGGCGACCGCTGGGCCCTCGCCCGACAGCAGATCGACGCCGCGCTCCACCAGCGCCTCGTGGTCGCCTTCGTCGGCTCGGCCAGCGCCGGCAAAGACGCGGCGATCAAGGCGCTTTTTGGCGTCGACTTCGGCGAGGTCGATCCCATCCCCGGCTCCACCGCCACCGTGCGGGCCGTGCCGCTCAACGCCGATGGCAACGTCATCCTCGTCAACTCGCCCGGTTTTGGGGACCTGCGGGCCGAGGTCGACGCCTCCATCCGCGCCCTGATCGGCCAGGTCGATCTGGCGGTCTACCTCGTGAACGCCGACGGGGGCGCCACCGCCGAGGAGCGCAAGCAGCTCGACCTCCTGCGGACCTCGGGGCGCCCGGTGCTGGTCTGCCTCAACAAGATCGACCTCATCCGGCCGTCCCAGCGCGCGGACTTCGTGGCCCGCACCCTCGCCCAGCTCGACGTGGCACCCGCCGACGCGGTGGTCACCGCCTTCGACCCGATGCCGGCGCTGTCGGACACCCCCATCGGCCTCGATGAGGTCAGCGACCGCATCATGCGCGCGCTGGAGGTCGGCGGGAAGGGCCTGCTGTTCGCCAAACAGCTCCGCAACAAGGCCAACGCCAGCGAGTCCGTGATCCGCTCGGCCGCCCGCCGCGCCGCCCTGGCCGGGGCCATCCCGGTGCCAGGGGTCGACATCACCGTCGTCACCACCGTGCAGGTACGCATGATCACCGAGCTGGCCGCTGTTTACGGCCAGCGCCTCGATCGGGACGTCGCCTTGTTCATCGCTGGCGAGGCGCTGAGCGGCGTCGGGCGCGGCTTCTCCAAGTGGGCCATCACCGCCCTCAAGGGCGCGGGCTGGATCCCCGGCGGGCAGGTGGGCGAGCTCGCGGCGACCGCGCTCGGGGCCTCGGTGGCTGCCGCCTCCACCTACGGGGTGGGTCGGGCCGCCATCCGCTACCTCGAGGCCGCAGCCAAGGGCCAGACGCCCACCGGCGGCGAGCTGCGCGAGGTCTTCGACGAGGCCGCGGCGCTGTTCCGAAAGGAGTCCGGCGCCCTGGGCTTGACAGGGGGTGGTGCGCCGGCCTTGAAGACCTTGGAGTGAACGTGCCGGAGACCATTGTGGTGCCTTCGCCCCCGGCAGACCCCGCCCTGCTCAGCCCCGAGGAGCGCCTCGCCCTCTCGGCCCACCTCACCGCCGCCGAGGTCCTCCGCCGGGCCCACCGCCGGGAGCTGCTGCCCCTCGCCGCCGCCCTCCGGGTCCGCGACCAGGGCCAGGGCCGCGACCGGTTCGCCGCCGACATCGAGCGAACGCTCCGCGCCACCGGCTCGTCCGACCTCCGCAACCTTTTGCTGCGCCGCGGCGAGCCGCCCCGCTGGGAGTCGGTGCTCTCCGACCTCGCGCGCCACCTGCGCCTGCCCGCCCAGCTCAGCCCCCGCGAGATCGAGGCCGCCGTGGCCGCCCGCCGCGAGGCCGAGCGCACCGATGAGCGGCTCCCGCCCACCGCCCTGCTCATCTTGTGGACCTTGACCCGGCCTTTTGCGCTGCTCGTCGGCCCGTTGTCGGGCCTCGCCCTGTGGATCTGGCTGGGTCGGCCCCGCGAAGACCTCCTGATCCCCGCCGTGGCCGCGCTTCACGCCCTGCGCCAGCGGGTCGAGGGCCGCCTGACCATCGCGCTGATGGGCTCGCCCTCGGCCGGCAAAGACGCCGCCATGAAGGCCATTTTCGACGTCGACACCGGGAACGTCGATCCCGTCGCCGGCTCCACCCGCACCGTCGGCATCTTTGAGCGGCCCGATGAGCCCGGGCTCTGCCTCGTGAACACGCCTGGGCTCGGCGATGTCGACGCCGCCCTCACCGAAGAGACCCGCGGGGTGCTCGCCCAGGTGGACCTCACCCTCTACTTGATCAACGCCCAAGGCGGCGTGCGGCAGCGCGAGCGCGACGAATTCGCCCGGGTGCGCGCCGGCGGCCACCCCTGCTTGGTGGTGCTCAACAAGATCGACACCCTCCGCCCCGAAGACCGGCCGCGCATGTTGGACGACGTGCGCACCAAGCTCGCCATCCCCCGGGACAGCGAGCGCATCGGCCTGCTCGGGGCCGCCTTCGACCCGCTCCCCCAGCTCGCCCCGGCGCCCATCGGCGTCTCCGCGGTCCGGGCCTGGCTGCGGGCGACCTTGACCCGCGAGGGCCAGCGCACCGCTTGGCTCGACGCCCTCCCGTCCGCCCCCGATACCGGGACAGAAGAGGCCGGATGACGCTGCTCTGGTTGTTCTTGGGCCTCCAGCTCAGCCGCGCGGCGGCGCCCGCCGGCCGGGTCGTCCACCCCTTGCCCGCCGAGGTCGCCGCCGCGATGGTCGGGAAAAGCTGGCACGAGGGCTGCCCGGTGGCCCCGGCCTCCCTCGCGCTGATCGAGCTGCGGCACGTCGACATGGAGGGCGCGGACCGCACCGGCCAGCTCATCGTCCACAAAGACGAGGCCGCGGCGGTGCTCCAGGTCTTCGAGCGCCTGTACGCCGCCCGCTTCCCCATCCGGCAGGTGCGCCTGATCGACGCCTACGACGGCGATGACGACAAAAGCATGGCCGACGACAACACCAGCGGCTTCAACTGCCGCGGGGTGGGCGGCTCCAGCAAGTGGTCGCAGCACGCCTACGGCCTCGCCATCGACCTCAACACCGTCGAGAACCCCTACGTGCGCACCCGCAGCGACGGGAGCCTCAAGGTCGCGCCCGAGGCCGGCCGGGCCTTCCTCGACCGTGGGCTGCTCCGCCCGGGCATGGCCGTCGAGAACAGCGAGGTGGTGGCTGCCTTCGACGCGATCGGCTGGAAGTGGGGCGGGCGCTGGCGGTCCAGCAAGGACTACCAGCACTTCTCCAAGACCGGGGGCTGAGGCCCCAACAACCTTGTCTGACGGATCAGACAGGATTGAATGGACGCCCGAGGTCCTCAACAGTCTCGTCTGAATACCAAGACAAGGTTGTTTGCCGGCATCGACCGCCGGCCCTCCAGCCGGAGCCCCTGGGCCGCGGCCGCCTCGACCACCGCTGAGAGCGAGCGGATGCCCCAGCGCGGGTCCCGGCGGCGCAGGTCGGCGTCAAAGGCGAGGTTGCTCGGCGCGGTGGGCTCGCCTTCGACGATGTAGGGCCCGTAGAGCACCAGCTGGCCGCCCGCCTGCAGGTGACGCCCGGCGCCCGCCAGCAGGCCCAGCGTGGTCTCCCACGGGCTGATGTGCACCATATTGGCGCAGAGCACGGCGTCCTGGGGCTCCACCCCCCAGTCGTCGGCCTCGGCGTCCAGCGGCAAGGGCGGCCGCAGGTTGGGCGCCTGGGCCCAGCGCTGGTGGGCAGCGACGCTGTCGAGCAGGGCGTCGGGCCGGTCGGAGGGCTGGATGGTCCAGCCGTCGAGGTGGCGGGCGAAGAAGGCGGCGTGCTCTCCGGTGCCCGAGGCGAGCTCCAACAAGCGGCCGGCGCTCGGCAGCACCTCGGCCAGGGCGGCCAACAAGGGGCCGCGGTTGCGGAGGCAGGCCGGCGAGGAGCGGGCGGCGGGCCCCAGGGCCGGGACCCCGCCGATCGCGGCGAGCGCCCCGTCCGCCGCCTCGGCGAGCAGCGCCACCTCGTCGAGCGCGTTGGGCCAGTGCGGCGAGAAGCGCAGCCGGCCGTCGGGGTAGGCGCAGGCGATCCCGCGCGCGTTGAGGGCGGCGTGGAGGCGCCCGGCCTCGACGCCCGGCGGCGGATCCACCGCGAGCACGCCGCTGCGCTGACCGGCGATCGGGCTGCGCAGGCTGCGGAAGCCCCGCTCGAGCAGGACAGCCTCAGCGGCGTCGTTCCAGGCCTGCACATGGGCCCAGATCGCCGGCAGCCCCAGCGTGAGCAACGGCTCGGTCGCCGCGAGCAGCGCGGCGTGCCCGAGCACGTTGGGCGCGCCGGCCTCCAAGAAATTGGGCGCCGACCGCACCGGCCGATCGTAGCGGAGGTGGCCCCGGCCGGAGAACAAGAAGCTGACCGGCTCCTCGTGCGACAGCCAGCCCGCGACCCGAGGCGAGAGGGCGGCCATGCCGCGGGCGGAGATGGCGCAGAAGCCAGCACCCTCCATTCCCATCAACCACTTGTGGCCGCCGGTCACGAGGTAGTCCACGCCGAGGGCAGCGAAGTCCAGCGGCACGAGGCCCGCCGCTTGGATCGCGTCCACGCACAGCAGCGCGCCGTGGGCCTGCGCCAGCGCCGCGAGCGCGGCGAGGGGCATCTGCAGGCCGGTCTGAAACTGCACGGCGCTCACCGCGATGAGGCGCACGCCCCCGCGGCGAAGGGCGGCCTCCACCGCCGCGAGCCCATCGCCGCTCCCGCCCCAAAATGGCGCCAGCGGCAGCATCTCCACCGAGCAGCCTGCAGCCCGGGCGGCCTGCTGCCAGGGCGTCACGTTGGCCGGAAACTCACCCTGAAACACGATGATGCGATCCGACGGGCGCCAGTCGATGCACACCGCGAGGTCCACGAGGGTGCGGGTGGCCCCAAAAGTGAGCGCGATCGCCTCGGGCGCGGCCCCCACCAGCGCGCCGGCGGCCGCCCGCAGCCGCTCCCGACGGGCCAGCTCGGCGCCGATCGCGTCCACGCCCCGCTCGGCGTAGGCGCCCAAAACACCCTGCACGGCGTCCTCTACGAAGACCGAGGGGGGCGAGATCCCGGCGTGGTTGAGGTAGGCGCGCGCGGCGAGCCGGGGGAAGGCGGCGCGATCACCGATTCGGGGCGCGGGCAAGGGTCGGGCGTGCAGCATCGTGGCTCCTCGGCAGCAAAGGGGGCGGGCCCCTCGGGTCGCCCGCCGATGCCAGTACACAATTTCGCTCGCCTTCGTTAGTGTCGGCCGGTCTGGATGGTCGAGGCCGCGCGATCCGCGCCGCGCCGATCGGGGATCCCCGATCACAGCGGTGCGTTCACCGGCCAAGCGGTCCTGACGGGGCCTTGCCTCTGCCCCGCTCCCGGTGCGGGCCGCTCGTCGGCCCTCCCCACCGCAGGGCTCGCACCTGCACCGTCCCCCACGACGACCCACTTCCCCGGCGCCAGCCAAAGACGCCTACCCCGTGCCCGAACTGGGCCCAAAGGACACCCGATGAAGCGCATCAGCTTGGTCACGCTCAGCGTGCTCGGCCTCTCCATCCTCGCCTGCGGCGGCGGCGACGAGACCCCCGCGACCACCCCCGCTCCGGCCCCGGCCGCCGAGCCCACGCCGCCCCCGGCCCCCGAGCCCGCCGCCGAGCCCGCCGCTGAGCCCGCTGGCGACGCCGAGCTGCTCACCGTGCCCCTCTCCGAGAACTGGGCCAAGATGGGCCTGCCGATCAACGACGGCCAGATCCTCATGGCCGACAGCAAGGCCCTGCTGATCGCCTACGAAGACGGCGCGATCTCGACCTACACGGCCAGCTACGGCCCCGCCATCGAGACCGCCGGCTACAAGAAGGCCGACGACTACTCCAGCCCCGAGTTCACCGCCATCCTCTACACCAAGGACACCCAGCAGCTGGGCTTCGCGGTCGGCCACGAGGACGGCTTCACCTTCGTGTACTTTGAGGACTTGGATGGCGTCCCCGAGGAGGAGCGCGTCGTCTCCAAGAAGGGCGGCAAGGCCAACATGGGCCGCGCCAAGGGCAAGGCCAAGGCCAAGGCCAAGCGCAAGGCCGGCGGCGGCGGCGCGCACAACGCCACCCCCCACAACGGCCCGAACGCTGCGGCCCGCCAGGACGAGGGCGGCGAAGGCGGCAAGGCCGGCAAGGGCAAGGGCAAGGGCAAGAAGGGCGGCTGATCGCTGAGCGATCGGCGCTCCCCCGATTCAGTCGGGTGAGTCCTTATTGAGGGGGTCGGGCAACCGGCCCCCTCCGTATTTTTACGCATCTGGGCCGGTGCCTGGACCGCGCCCCTCAGGCGCCGCGGGCACCGATCCGACCCCACGGTGGGCGCTGCTTCGCCCGAGGAGCCGTCGATGTCCGCTGCCGCCGCTGATTGGTCCGCCTCGCCGGTGTGGCGCCGCGCCCGCCTCCGCCGCGCTGCCCGCTCCGCCCTCCCGCTGCTGCTGGCGGGGGCCCTGACCGCTGGCCTCACCCTCGCGTGGGTGGAGGCGCGGGCCGAGGCTGCCCTGCTGGCCCTCGGGACCGACACGCAAGTTGAGCACCAAAACACCGATGGCGAAGCCATCTTCATCGCCGCACAGAGCCCATCGGCCAGCGCGGCGGTGGACCAGACCTTGGCCGAGGCCCGCACCCTCGAGGGGCGCCTGCCCTGGGGCATCGCGCTGACCGCGCTGACCTTCGGGGCCATGTGGGTCGGACGGATCCGACCGGTGCGCGGCACCAGCCGCACCGCCCAGGCCCTCGCGGTGCGCTGAAGCCCCGGCCGCCCCGGTCGCCCCGCCGGCGCGATAGGCGCCCAGCGGAGGCCGCCTTGACCCACGCTTCGCCCCCCTTGCTCGCGCTGCAGCAGCTCCGGGCCCTGTTCAAAGATGCCCTGCAGCACGCTGGCTCCGACGAGCTGGTCGAGCTGCGCTACCACAAAAAGACCCTGCGCTCCGTCAGCGCCCGCGAGGGCCGCGTCGAGCGCAGCCTGAGCCGCGGCCGCGAGGGCGTGGGCGTGCGGGTGCTCGCCGCCGGCACCTGGGGCTTCGCCTCCACCAGCGAGGCCAGCCCCAGCGCGCTGCGCCGGGCCATCGAGGCGGCCCGCGCCAACGCCATCGCGAGCGCCCCCTACCGCAAGGAGCTGGCCCTCCGGCCGCCGCCCATCGCGCTGGCCGTCGGCGACTATGCCGAGGCTGACGTCGATGAGGAGCACGAGCTCGACGAGCGCGTGGCCCTGGTCGTGGGGCTCGAGGCCGCGGCCCGCCGGCACAGCGCCCGGGTGCGCACCGCCAGCAGCGTCTACAACGAGCTGCGCAGCGACAAGGTCATCGTCACCAGCGACGGCGCCGACTGCTCGGTGCGCCTGTGGCGGCCCGAGCTCAAGGTCAGCGCCGTGGCCGAGCACGAGGGCCAGCGCGTCAGCCAGGCGGAGTCCATCGGCGCCACCGGCGGCTGGGCCACCCTGTTCCGCGAGCGGGCCGAGGTCTTGGCCGAGCGGGCGGCGGCGACCGCGGTGGACCAGCTCGAGGCGGCGGTGCCCGAGGGCGGCCGGGCCACGGTCATCCTGAGCCCGGCGCTGGTGGGCCTACTGGTGCACGAGGCGGTCGGGCACACCGTGGAGGCCGACTTCGTGCAGTCGGGCTCGGTGGCGGCCGGCAAGCTCGGCCAGCGGGTCGCGGACGCCCGCGTCACCTTGCGCGACGTCGGGCACAGCCCGCACGTGGCCGGGGCCGGGGGCGCGGAGCCGGTGGACGACGAGGGCGTCCTGACCCAGCCGGCCACGGTCATCGAGGACGGCATCCTGGTCGGCTATCTCCACAACCGGGAGTCGGCGGCCCGCTTCGGCGTCGCCCCCGCCGGGAACGCCCGGGCCTGGGAGTACGCCGACCCGCCGATCATCCGCATGCGAAACACGATGATCGAGCCCGGCGACAGCGATCTCGACGAGATGATCGCCAGCACCGCCGACGGCTACCTGCTGGAGGGCGCCCGAAACGGCCAGGCCGACGCCACCGGCGAGTTCATGTTCGGCGCCGCCCGCGCCCGCCGCATCCAAGGCGGAAAACTCGGGCCGCTGCTGCGCGGCACCACCGTCACCGGCCTCGCCTTTGACGTGCTGCAGACCGTAGACGCCATCTCGCGCGAGTTCGCCTGGGATCTGGGCTCCGGCCACTGCGGCAAAGGGCAGCCCGCCAAGGTCGACGCCGGCGGCCCGTGGCTGCGCTGCACCCTCACCATCGCCGGCGAGCAGCGCTGAGCGCCGCACCGCCCCCTTTGCGCAGCCCCCTCCGCTGGAGCGCCCGATGTCTTCCCAAAACATGCTGCTGGAGCACTGTGAGCGCGCCATGGCGGCCGCGCTCGCCGCCGGGGCCGACGAGGCCGAGGTCATCGCCGACGCCGGCCGCTCCGTCGAGGTCGCCATCCAAAAGAACGATCTGGAGCAGGTTCGCAGCGCCGACGAGGTGACCTATGGCGTCCGGGTGCGGGTCGGCGACCGGCTCGGCTTCGCCACCGGCAACCAAGCCTCGGGCCTGCGTGCGCTGGGCGAAGAGGCGGTGCTGATCGCCAAAAGCAGCCCGCCCGAGCCCGGCCTCCGCCTGCCAAAGCTCTCCGGCGACCTGTTCGCCCCCGACGCGGTGGACCCCGAGCTGCTCCGCCTGTTGGAGCCCGAGGGTCGGGCCGAGCTCTGCGCCCTCGCCACCCGCACCCTGCGCCGGGCCTTGGCCGCCGACCGCCGCATGACCATCGACACCGGCGAGCTCTCCGTCTCCGAGCTGCAGCGGGTGCTGGTCAGCAGCACCGGCGGCCGGCGGGCCTGGCGGGGCGCGGAGGCCAGCGGCGGGCTGTTCGGCATGGCCCTCGATGGCGCCGAGGTCGGGAGCTTCGCCTACGACGGCGACCGTCGCCGCCAGTGGGCCGAGCTGGAGCCGGCGTTGGAGCGGGCCACCGACCGCTTCGTGCGCAAGTGCGTGGGCGCGCTCGGCGGGCTGCCCGGCGAGAGTTTTCGGGGCACCATCCTCGTGCCGGCCGACTGCGTCTCGGAGCTGCTGCTCGACAGCCTCACCGAGCTGCTCGGCGCCGACGCCGTCCGCCAGGGCCGCAGCCCGCTCGGCGACCGGCTGGGCCAGGCCATCGCCGCCGCGGGCTTCAGCCTGACCGAGGCGGGGGCCGGGCTGGCGGGCTTCGGCCTCGCCCCCTTCGACCGCGAGGGCGTGGAGCGCCGCGCCCTCCCCCTCATCGACGATGGTGTGCTGCGCGCCATCCTCTTCGATGGGGCCGAGGCCTGCCGCAGCAGCAGCCCCGGCCAGCAGAGCACCGGCCACGCCCAAGGCGGCGCCGCTTCGCCCCCGATGGTCGGCCCCGCCGCGCTGTCGGTGGCGGCGGGCTCGACCCCCTGGGCGGAGCTCTGCGCCGTGGAGCGCGCCGTTCTCGTCACGCGCTTCTCGGGCACGGTGGAGCCGAGCAGCGGCGACCTCTCCGGCGTGGTCAAGGGCGGCTTCTTGGTGCGGGACGGCGTCGCCCGCCCGGTGGCCGAGACCACCATCTCCGGCAACCTGTACGAGGCCCTCCGCAACATCAGCGGGATCAGCGCCGAGCGCGAGCTGCTGGGCGGCACCAGCCTGCTGCCTGGACTGCGCATCGAGGACATCTCGATTACGGCCGCGGGGTGAGCGGCGCCCCCCTGGGCGCGGCCAAGGAGGCAGCGTGTCCATTTTCCTGACCGTCAACGAGCAGCTCAAGGAGGCGATGCGCGCCCGCGACGCCGACCGCACCCGCGGCCTGCGCGGCATCCGCGCCGCCTTCATCGTCGAGATGAAGGCCGACAACTCCGAGACCCTCAACGACGAGCGCTGCGTCAAGGCCCTGCGCAGCCTCGCCAAGCAGCGGCGCGACAGCATCGACAGCTACACCGCCGCCGGCCGCGAGGACCTCGCCGCCACCGAGCAGGCCGAGCTCAACGTGATTGACGAGCTGCTGCCCAAGCTCGCCGACGAGGCCACCACCGAGGCCTATGTGGCCGCGGCCATCGCCGCCTGCGGCGCCACCAGCGTCAAGGAGCTCGGCAAGGTGCTCGGCCTGGTCATGAAGTCCCACAAGGACGAGGTGGACGGCGCTTTGGTCAAAGCCGTCGCCACCCGCTTGCTCGGCGGCTGATGGCCGCTCGGGGGTGAAGGTGCCCGGTCCCACGACTCCCCAGCACGCTGAGCCCCACCGCGCTGTTCCCCACCGCGCTGTTCCCCACCTCGCTGCGATCATCCCCAGCTTTCGCGCAGCCAGCCAGCTGCGGGGCTGCGTCGAGGCCCTGCGCGGCGGCAGCGTCGTCCCCGCCGAGATCATCGTGGTGGACGACGCCAGCGACGACGGGACCAGCGGGGTGGCCGAGGCGCTCGGCTGCACGGTGCTCCGCCGCGGCCAAAATGGCGGCCCCAGCGCCGCCCGCAACGACGGCTGGCGGAGCACCGGCCGGCCGCTGCTGCTGTTCCTCGACGCCGACACCCGGGTCGAGCGGGGCGCCGTCGAGGCGCTCTTGGCCCTGCTGGACGCTGATCCCAGCTTGATGGGCGCGAATGGCACCCTGGCGCCGAGCCCGCCGGGCCTCGACCGGGTGTCGGCCTTCGTGAACACCGCGCTGCGCTACCAGCTCGGCCGGCACGGCGCCCGGGTGGGCAGCGCCTTCACCAGCCTCTGCTTGATGCGGCGGGAGACCCTGGAGCGCATGGGCGGCTGGGACGATCGGGCGGTGAGCCGCTACGCCGATGACGTGGCCACGCGCTTCTCGCTGCCCGACGGGGCCTTGGCCCAGGCGCCGGGCGCGCGCACCCTGCACGACAAGCGGGTGCCGCTGTGGGGCCTGCTGCGCCACCGCGCCAACGTCGGCTATCACTTTGTCGGGAGCCTCGCCGCGAACCGCTCGGCGGTGGGCGAGCGCCCGCGCACCGCGCTGCTGGACCGTCGCTACCCGATCAACACCGCCCTCGCGGCCGCCAGCCTCGGCCTCGCGCCCGCCGCGCTGCTCGGCCTGCCCTTCGCCCGCCTCGGCATGCTCGGCCTCGCTGGCGGCTTCGCCGTCAACAACGCTGCTTACCTCCGCTTCGTCGTGGCGGAGGAGGGCGTCGTCTCGGCGGCCTTCGCAGCGCCGCTCACTGCGCTAGAGTCCTATGCCTACGTCTGCGGCCTCGCCCTCGGGGCGCTGCACCTCCCCCGCGCCCACGGTGGTCCTGATGCCCCCTCGTGAACCGCCCCTCGCTGAGTACGCCCTCCGCTACGCCGCCGAGGGCGTGTCCAGCCGGCTGCTCACGCGCAAGCCGCTGTTCCTCACCGTTTTTGTGACGGCGCGCTGCGGGCTGTCCTGCGGCCACTGCTTCTACCGGGACGAGCTGCTGTCGGGCAGCCACAAGCACGAGCTGAGCCTCGACGAGTACGACCGGATGACCCGGCGCCTCCCGCGGTTCCCCAAGCTCATCATCACGGGCGGGGAGCCGTTCCTCCGCGAAGATCTGTGTGAGATCGCCGAGAAGTTCTACGAGAACCAAAGCCAGGCCCGCCAGATCACCATCCCCACCGCCGGCGCCCACACCGAGCGCATCGTCGATCTGGTGGAGCGCCTGCTGGAGCCGCGGCCGGACCTCATCCTGGAGCTGCAGCTGTCCATCGACGGCGTCGGCGAGAAGCACGACGCCATCCGTGGAAAAGGCAGCTTCGAGAAGCTGATGCGCACGCATGACGCGCTCCGGCCCATACAGGACCGCAACAGCGGCCTGCGCATCCGCTTCAACTACACCTTCGGGCGCATGACCCAAGACCACTTCGCCGAGACCCACCGCTTCGTCTCGGAGACCTTGGGCAACCCGCACTTCGACATGGTGCTGGTGCGCCGAAAGACCATCGAGGACCAGTACTGGGGCGAGGTGGACGTCGAGAAGTACCGCGCCGCCGCCGCGCTCCTGCAGGAGATGGAGCGCAAGAAGGCCGGCGACGACACCCTCAAGCGCATGCTGGCCCAGCGGGTGCGGGTCGAGCGCGAGATCATCGCCGAGCACAGCCAAGGCCGCGCCAAGATGACCGGCTGCCTCGCGGGCACGCTCACGGCCATCATCTCCGAGACCGGCGAGGTGCGGCCCTGCGAGGTGCTCGACCAGAGCTTCGGCAACCTGCGCGGGGTCGACTTCGACTTCGAGGCGCTCTGGCACGGCCACACCGCCCAAGAGTTCCGCCATTGGGTCAAAGAGACCGGATGCTTCTGCACCTTCGAGACCTGCGTGCGCACCACGATGAGCTTCCAGCCGCGCTGGTACGCCAGCATGGCCAAGGGCTTCGTGCAGGACCTCGCGGCGGGCCCGCCGGGCGGCAAGGTCGGCTAAGCGACGACGGTCCTGTCTGAACCCCCAGACAAGACCGTATTGAATGCCAGACAGCCCTGTTTGGGCATTCAGACGACCCCGTCTTAGTCCAGCAGCGCGTCCTGGATCTGCAGGGTCAACGAGGTCAAGGCCTCCTGGGCGCCGTCGGGGATGGCCTCGAACTCCACGGCCACCGAGGCCCGCCCCTCGCTCCCGGCCTCGACCGCCACCACCCGGGCAGTGCAGCGCCAGGTGTCGGGCCGACCGCGCACGCCGAGCTGCACCAGCAGCAGGTCCTCGACCGCCATGGGGCCCGGCGGGTCGAACTTGAGCCCGGTGACGCTGAAGTTCATGAATTCGCCCGGGCTCAGCCACTCGCCCCGCTCGGCCGGGCCGGCGTCGCCGCGGAGGTAGCCCGCCACCTCAAAATCGTGATCGCCGGGCCCCATGTTGCGGTAGCGCAGCGGGATGCCGCCGTGGAGGCGGGGAAAGGTGCGGCGCTCGCGGCTCCGCACCCCGTCCTGGGAGACCACCATGCGGTTGCCGCGGACCTCGACCACCCGGCCGATGACCCGCGCGCTGTCGCCGCCCACGAAGGACACGATCGCCCGGGCGCCGGCGGGCAGCGTGCTGGCGTCCTGGTCGAGATCAATGACGTAGCGCCCCATCGTCACCTCAAAAACCCGGCCTTGGGCGACGAATGGGATCGGACCAGCGGTGCAGACCACCTCAACCGGGACGGCGCTAGACATGGGTGCTCCTCGAAGGTGCCGCGGGCGGCGTGCAGGGGTGCAGGGGAGGCCCCGCGGAGGGTCCTCTGCGCCGGATCGGCGAGCCTGCGCGACCCCTATCGGCTCCCGCCGCCAGACACTTGAGCCCCCGCGCCGGGCGCCGGATCGACCCGCGGCTGGGCTGACGCCGGGCCCGACAGGCCGCGCGGCCGCCGGGCTCCCCGGGATATGCGGCCGCGCGAGGACACAGCCATGAGTCAGTCGGTCGGCCCGAGCCCCAGCGCGCGCAGCTCCCTCGACGATCGGCTGGCCGCCCAAGGCGCCCAAGATCCGGTCATGGTCGCGATCAACGCCCTGCTGCGGGTGCTGCCCGAGGCCGAGGCCCTGCCGCCCCGGGCCAGCCTCGCCGCCGTGGCCGAGGGGCTGCTGCCCGGCCAAGGGGCGGCCCTGACGCCCGCCGCCGCGGCCTATGCCGAGGCCGACGACAGCCAAAAGGCCCTGTGGGTCGTCACCGGCCTCGACGCCGGCGACGGGATCGTGAGCGTGGTCTCGAGCGTGCGATCGGCCGTCGCGCTCTACCTCCGGCGCCGCGGGGGGCAGGCCGCGCCCGCCGCCTGGACCGGCCACCAGCGCGCCGACGCCGTGCTCAAGCTGCTCGCCATCGCCCACCTGCTCGATCGGCTGCACCCCGGCGCCGACGATCCGGTGCGGGAGGCCGCTGCCCTGCCCGCCGGCCGGGCGGTGCTCTGCTACTTCGCCGCGGTGGAGCTGGGCCTGCCATTCTTGAGCGCCAGCCTCGGGCCGCGCGAAGAGGGCGCTGGCCTGCTCAGCGAGCTCATCGAGCACGAGCTCGACGCCCAGCGCGGCCGGGCCACCAGCTTGTTGGGCACCGAGGCCTTGGCCCGCGCCGAGGCCCACCTGCCGCGCCTCGTGCCCGCCGTGGAGCGCCTGCTCCGCGCCAGCGCCAGCCGCCTCGACCCGCTGGCCCAGGCCGCCGAGCAGCGCCTGCCCGGGGCTAATGTGGCCCGGGACGGCGTGGCTGACGTGCTCGCCATCGGCGCCGACGTGCTGCCGGTCTACCGCACGCTGGGGCTGCGGTGGGTGGCCGAGGCCGCCGTGGCCCGCGCCGCCCAGGCCCAGGGCCGCTGGCCGGCCGATCCGGTGGCCGAGGCCTGGATCAGCCGAAACCTCCCGCCCAAGACCCCGCAGCTCCCGCCGCCGCTTCCGCCAGGGCTCGCGCTGGGCGCCGAGGCCGCCCCGCCCTGGAGCGAGGCCCCGAGCGCCCCGTCCGCCGAGCCACCGCCGGTCCCGCCGGGCTTCGGCGGGCCGCCGCCCCTGCCGGCCGCCGAGGGACCGCCGCCCCTGCCCGCGGGCCCCTCCCTGCTGAAGGCACCGCTGCACGCTGATCCCGCGCTGAGCGCCCCGCCCCTGCCGGGCCCCGCCGCGCCGCCCCCGCTGCCGCCGGGGCCGCCCGCGGACGCCCCGCCGCCGCCCGGGCCCTCTCTGCTCAAGGCGCCCCTGAGCCGCGATCCCGCGCCGCCGATCCCCGCGCCGCCGATCCCCGCGCCCACACCCCTGCGCCTCGCGCCGGAGCCGTCGCGCCCGCCCCACGGCGCGCCCTCGCCCGCCCCGACCCCGATGGCGCCGCCCCTGCCCTCCCCCGCGCCGCCGCCCCGCCTCCCCAAAACCGCGGAGGACCCGCCGATGGCGCCGCCCAAGCCCGCTGCCCCGCCGCCGGAGCCGCCGCTCCCGCCCGACATCGCCCGGCCGGCCTCGGTGAAGGGGCGCGGCAGCGTGGCCTCGATCGTGCTGGCCACGCTGTTCGTGCTCACGCTGGTCTGCGGGGGCGTCGCCTTCTTCGGCTTCTCCGGCGGCATCGCCTGGATGGCCGAGAAGGAGACCCAGGGCGTCAGCCCGCCGCCGCCCGCACCCCAGCCCCAGCCCCAGCCCGCCCCAGCGGCCCGCCCGGCCCCCCGGCCCAAGCCAGCGCCCGCCGCCAAGCCCGCCCCGGCCCAGCCCGCGCCGCGCCCGGCCCCCGCCAAGGCCAAAGGCAAGGGCAAGAAGGCCAAGGTCCGGCGCTGAAGGCGGCGCCGGCCCGCGGCTGCGCTAAGGGCAGGGCCGAGGACCTCCATGCGCGCACACGACCACCCCCTGTTCGACGACCCGAGCCGCCCCTGGGGTCCCCCCCTCACGCCGACGCTGATTGACGCAGCTGAGCGCCTCCTCGGCCTTCGGCTGCCCGCGGCCCTCACCGCGGCCCTCCAGATCTGCAACGGCGGACCGCTCCGGCGGCGGGCCCTGCCGACCCTCGGCGGCGGCGCCCCCCTCGGCCTGCCCGACCTCGACGGCCTCGGCTACAGCGGCGGCATCGAGGCCGACGCCCAGCGGCGCGCAGAGTGGGGCTTCCCGGCCGGCTGTCTGGCGATCCACTTCGACGGGCCGCGGGCGGTCATGCTCGACTACCGGCGCTGCGGCCCCACCGGCGAGCCGGGCGTGGTCTGGGTCAACACCGATGAGGAGCAGGCCGGTCGACCGCTGGAGCGCGCGCTCGCCCCCACCTTGGGCGCACTGCTCGGCGCCCTGCGCTTCGCCCCGACCCGCTGCCTCATCGCCCTCCAGGACGGTGTAGACGAAGACGAGGCCCTCGATCGGCTGCAGCGGGCGGGCGCCGAGGGGCCGGTGCGCCGGGACCACGAGGGCGGGCGCAGCCTGAGCCGGCCGGGCTGGGACAGCGTGGAGCCCGGCGTGGCCCGCGTGCGCCTCGTGCCCAACGCCCGCATCGACCGCACCCTGCGCTTCCCCGAGCTGCCCGGCGCCGCCTGGCTGCTGGAGAGCACCGCCGCCGCCGCCCACGGCCCGGCCTTGTGGGCCCTCGCTGGCCAGCTCTGCGCCGCTCCCCTCGCTCTACACCTGCCGGGGCCGAGCGCCGACATCTTGGCCTGAGCGCCGGGCCGCCCGCGGCTCAGTCGAAGGGGGGCTCGTACATCGCGCCGAGCAGCGTCGAGCCAAAGAAGGCCGCTGACCTGCCCTCTCGCCCAAAAAGCTGCCGCTCGGCCGTGAAGCCAAACAGCGGGCTCGGGCCCAGGGTGGCGAGCACCGCGGCGAGCTCGGCGTCCGGCAGGCCCTCGGGCGCCGGGCCCGCGGCGCCGTGGACCAGCAGGCCGAGGCGAAGGCCGGCGGTATCGAGGGGGCGGCGCGCCCAGCCCGCCGACAAGGAGGGGGTCTGGGCCGCGCCGAGCTGGACCGCGGCCCCGGCGCGCACCTCGCCCTGAAGCAGCAGGTGGCTGCTGCTCTCGTGGACCCCGAGCACCCGCATCGGTCGCCCGAGGCCGCCGACCGCCCAGGCCGGCCCGTCGGCGCGCAGCAGCAGGGGGCGCAGCCGCAGCCGCTCCCGATCGGCCCGGGCGAGCTCGGCCCCCAGCGAGGACAGGGCGCGCGCGGCGGGAACACCGTCCAGCATGCCAATCTGACCGTCGCTCACCCCGCCCGCCCGCAGCCGTCGCCCGATGGGCAGCGCGCCCAAGGCGAAGCGCAGCTCCATCGAGAAGCTCGGCGGCAGCTCCAGCCAGACCGCCGCCGGGGAGCCCATCGGCTCGAGCAGGCCCTCGGCGGTGGCCCCCCAGACGCGGCCGCGGGTGCGGGCCAAGGCGAGCTCCAAGGCGGGGCTGCAGGCCTCGGCGAACAGCCAGCCGGGGCCGGGGCCCGTCGGGAGCGCCCGGACCGAGGGCAAGCGGCGCAGCACCGCCGGATCGCCGGGCCACTGCCCGATCAGCACCGCCGCGCCGTGGCCCACCCGCTCCCCGCCGCCCAGCGGGCCCTCGGCCTGCAGCACGAGCACCGGGACTTGGGGAAGCCGGGCGGAGAGGGCTGCCCGGGCGGCTTTTCCGTCGAGGCCCGGGCTGAGCACCACCGCGCACAGGCCGACGCCCACCGGGGCGCTGGCCAGGAGGATCGCGTCCACCGCGCGGACCAGGGCCAACCCGATCGGCACGGGGCCGGTCAGCCCCACCGCCGCGCTCGTCCAGATCGACTCCACCATCCGGCCCCCTCCCCTCGCTGTTAGCCCGGCGCCATGACCACGACCGCCCAACGCCTCGGTGATGCCCTCCTCGACCTCGGACACCGCG
>CANHON010000044.1 GCA_947462115.1 Deltaproteobacteria bacterium
CGGAGGTCCTCCTGGCCGCGCCGGCCGATCTCGACGAGGTGGCCAGGCTCCGGGACGCCTTGGCCCGCGCCGAGGGCCACGTCGGCCGCGCCGCCGAGCTGTTGGGCATGAGCCGCCCCACCTTCTGGCGGCACCGAAAGCGCCTCGGCGTCTGAGCGGCGGTCGGGCTAGTTGTCCTGCTGGACGGTGGTCTCGTCGTCCGCGCCCGCCGTCGCCTCGGCCTCCTCGGGGCTCATGTAGCCGAGCGACTCCAGGGCCCGCAGCAGCTCCTCGCCCATCGAGCGCGGGGCCGGGGCCAGGCTTCGGTCGCCGTGGCGGAGGTGGAGCGCCGCCCGCTGCATGTGGAGCGCCGCGTCGGTCCGGGGGAAGCGCGGGAGCGGGCGCTCCTCGCCAGGGTCCGCCGCCAGATCGAAGGCCGCAAAGCCGCGCTCGAGGGCCTCTTCGTCCCAGATGCCCTTGATCTGACCGTCGGCGGTGAGGGCGAGCTTGCCCTGGCGCTGGGAAGAGAGGGGCGCGGCGCTGTCGAGCGAGACAGGCCACTGGTGCGCCACCCGAAGGCTCCGGGTGATCAGGTCCGGGATCATCGCGCCGCTGAATTGGGCCGGGAGCGGAACATCGCCGCCGCGGACGATGAAGGGCACCGCGGTCAGCGGCTCGAACACCCACTGCTCGTGCCCCACCAGCGCATGTTCGCCGAGCAGCTCGCCGTGGTCCGAGGTGAACACGACCAAGGTGTCGGCCGCGTGGGGGCCGAGCGCCCACAGCAGCTCGCCGACGATGAGGTCGACGTCCTCAGCGACGGCGTAGTAGCCGCGCCGGTACAGGTCTTGGGCCTCGGCGTCGCCGGCTTGGGCGTCCTCGATCTGCAGGCCGCGCTGCCGCATGATCTGACGGGGACGCAAGCCCCAGCGCCGGGCCGCGCGCCGGCTCGGGCGGAGCGGGTGGTGCGGGCCGAGCAGGTGGAGGTAGACAAAGTGTCGGTCTCCTCCGTCCGCGCCGAGGTCGGAGCCCACCGCTGGCCAGCCCTCGACCTCGGCCCGCAGTCGCCCGGCCATCTTGCGGTCGCCCACGTGCTCCCACCGCTCAAAGCCGCGATCCAGGCCCAAGCCCTGATCCAACATTTGATTGTTGTAGAGGCCCAAGGTGCTGAAGCCGGCGCCGGACAGCACCTCCGCCAGCAAAGGGATCTTCGGCACCTCTGCGTAGGTCTCGGTCTCTTGGCGCATGAAGCGCGGGAAGGGAAAGTCCCAGCCGTGGGTGCTGACCAGGGCGCCGCTGAACATCGACACGACGCTCGGGACCGTCCAGGTGCCGGCCGCCCAGCTGAGCGTGGGGCTGCGTCCCTCCGCGGCCAGCGCGCGAACATTGGGCATGTGCGCGCGCAGCGGCGCGTCGGCCCGCAGGGTGTCCACCACGATGAAAACGACGTGCCGCGGGACACCCTCCTCGACCGGGGCGACCTCTGGGCCGCTGCAGGACCAAACGAGGGCGCAGCCGGCGAGCAGGACCCTCAAGGCTTGGCCTCGGCCCGTCGCTTCATGCCGGAGACCATCTCCACCGCGCTGCTGAACGCCACGCGCTTCTTCGCCCAGTCCGGGAGCGGGCTCGAAGGGTCCGCTTTGGCGCGGTAGACGAGACGGGTGCCGCCTTCGATGGGGTAGGCTTGGTAGCTGCCGGCGGTGCTCTGCAGGTCGTTGGGACGGCTGCTGTCGAGGCCGTACACACACCAGCCCTTCGCGATATCAAACTCATAGAGGACATGGAAGCTGAGCACATAGGGCCCCATGCCCGCCTCCCACCGCGCGCCAATGATGGTGGGCTCCTTTCGGTAGACCTCCAGGGTCTTGAGGGCGGCGATGTCCCGCTTTCGGGCGGGCAGATCGAGGACCGCGGCCATGACGGCGGCGGGGCTCGCCTTCACGTCGGCGATGGCGACCGTCTCGCCAGCGCTGCCGCCATAACGAACGACGACCTCCCCGCGGGCCAAGGTCGCGCCCTCTTCGCCGCGGAGGGCGATGGGCGGCGGCGCGGCGGGCAGCGCGGCGGCGGCGAGGTCCGGCACGAGCAGCGCGAGGCAGAGGAGAAGGGCGGTCAATCCTGCCACTACGAGACGGTTCACGCGGCGCTCCTGGGGGTCGGGCGGTTCGGTGGGGCGAAGGCGAGCAGCCTCGCCGCGCTGCTCCCGGCGGCGAACGCCGGGGTTCCTATACGAGCCAGCGGCGGTTGGTCCAGGTGAAGGCGGCGCCGATCGCCACCCAGCTCGCGCCCCAGAGCGGGGCGGGCACCTGGGTCAGCGCGGCCAGGGCCTCGGCGTCGGTGCGAACATCCGGGGTATTGATGAAAACGTCGTCGAATAGGTCAATCACCGCATAGAACGTGCAGAGCCAGCCCACGAGGCGCACCACCCAGTCGGCCAAGCCCTCGGGCGAGCGGGCGGCGAGCCCGAGCATCAACACCGCGACCACGAGCACAATCCCGTAGCCAAGGGGGCTCTGGGCGAAGAACAACAGGCTGATGAGCACGAGGGTGCAGCCGAGCAGCGCCGCGGCGAGCTGGCCCCCGCCATGAAACTTCAACAGGCGCAACAACAACATGCCGCCGAGGAGGCTGCCGAGGTAGCCGCCGTTGAGGATCACCGCGGGGTTGCCGCCTTGGGTCAGCGTGAGGCCCGCCCCGTCGGCGCCGACCGCGACGGCGTGGACGACCCCGCCGGTGACCCAGGCGGCGCAGGCGTGGCCGAGCTCGTGGAAGAACACGGTCAACACCTTGATCGGCACGGCGACTGGGCTCTGCCACAGCAGCACCAGCGCGAGCCAGGTGCAGAGCATGAGCCCCGTGCGCCAGCGCGGGCTCAGGTGCCAAGCCGGGGGCTTGTCGGGCGGCGAGACCCGGGCATCGAGGCGCATGGTGGCCCGCTCTGCGACGGGTGGGCCGAGCGGCGGGCGGCGGCTCGTCGGGCTTCGGGGCGCGGTCGCCGGGGCGGACATGGGGCTGGGCATCCCGGCTGGGGTGGGCGGCGCCGTCATCCTCGCCTCCGCGGCGCTTAGCCCGTCGCTGCCCGCCAGAAAAGCGCCGCGCCGGGGCGGTCGCCGGGGGACAGCGCCGCGACCCTCCGTTAGGCGCACACTTGGCGCGTCAAGAGCCGACCCCCGGGCCGCCGCCCCAGACGCTCGACCGCCCGCGCCTGTCGCCTCGCCCGTCCCTTCGATGCCCCTCCCCTCGACGCCCCTCCCCTACGCTGCCCGGCGCTCCCCTCGCCGCTCGCGCAGCCGATGGAGCCCCGATGCTCGCCCGCCCCTTCCGATGGTTGAAGCTCCATTTTCCGACCCGCGCGCCCCGGATTGGGCTCGGCTTGAGCGTGGCGCTCGCCCTTGGGTTGGGGGGGCCTGCGGAGGCCCGGCGTGGGGGCGATTCGGCCCCCGCGACCCAGGAGATGGCCCTGCTCGGGCCTGCTTTCCTCACCTCGTCGATGCCCTACGAGGGCGCCTTGGCCGCGGCGCTCCGCAGCCGGGACCACGCCACCGCCGCGCCACTGCTGCTCAACTTCGACCACCGCAAGCTCCGCGGCGCGCAGGTCCGCAGCCACGCCTTTGTGACCGCCTGGACGTTGATCCGCGCCGGCCGGGTGGCCGAGGCGGTCCGGTTCGCCGAGGAGATCGAGGCGGCCGAGGGCGTCCCGACCGACTACCGCCTGCTCGTGCTGGCCGAGCTCCGCTTGCAAGAGGGGCGGCCCGACGAGGCGGTGGCCCTGCTCAGCGGCCTCAGCGGCGAGACGCACGCGGCCATCCGGGGACAGCTCCTCCAGGCCAATGCCCACATGAAGCTCGGCAGCACCAAGGAGGCCATCGCCATCTGGCGCAAGCTGGCCGACCGCGAGGACCCGGCCGAAGGGAATGACGTCGCGCTGCTCAACCTCGCGCTGCGCTCGGGCATGGGCTCGCCGGAGTCCTACGCGCTGCTCCGGCGGCTGTGGGCGGGCTATCCCCGCAGCAAAGACGGCCGTGAAGCCGAGAAGTTGCTCGCGGCACACTACCCGGGCCGCGGTCCCACCGATCTCGAGCTCGCCAAGCGCGCCGAGCAGGTGATGAACAGCGGCGACTTTGGCGGGGCCATCGCCCTGCTGCAGCCGGCCATGCCCCGGTTCACCGCCGCGAGCGAGGCGGCCTGCGTCGCCTGGTACACGGTGGGACGGTCGCAATTCAAGAAGAACAACGTCTCGGCGGCGGCCGCGGTGTTGGTCCCGGCCGGGCAGCGCTGCGCGTCGGTGGACAAGGATCGCGGCGCGAAGTCCTTGTATTTGGCCGGGATGTCCCATGAGCGAAAGAAGGAGTGGACGCAGGCCGGCCAAGCCTTCGCGCTCATCCCCACCCTCTACGCCGGTCACAACATGGCCGATGACGGCTATGCCCGGGGCGGGATCGCCTACCAGCACGCCGGTGAGCCCAAGCGCGCCATCGACATGTGGGCGCGCCAAGTCAAGGAGTACCCCGAGGGCGACCTGACGGCCGAGGCCTACTGGCGACTCGCGTGGAACGCCTACCTCGCCGAGGACCCCGCCGCGGCGATCCGCTGGGCCGATGAGCTTGTCGAGAACGTCGATCCCGTCGGTGATCCCGTTCATTACTTCGCGGGTCGGTACTGGCAGGCGCGCTGGCGGCTCTACCCAAGCTACGCCAACCCCACCCGCCTCCAGTCGGACCGTCAGGAGAAGGACCGCGGGGTCGATCTGCTCGCCGAGCTCTGCGCCGAGGACCCGACCCAATTCTACGCCCTGCTCGCCTCGGGCCGCCTCCAGGAGCTGGCGCCCGACCGTCTCGCCGCGATCAAGCGCCCGAGCCCCACCGGCGCCCCGAGCAACTGGACCGTGCGGGCCGAGTTCATCGACCACCCGGCGGTTGCGGCGGGCGTGCAGCTCATGCGCCTCGGGCTCGTCACGGACGCCCTCATCGAGCTGGAGAGCCAGCCCCGCGCCTCGCTGCTGCCGTCCGAATTCGCGATGATCAACGAGATCCGTGGCCTCAAGGAGCCGATCGTGGCCCACGACCTGCTCCACAAGTACCTGCTCGAGCGCCCGGCATCGAGCCTCGGCCCGGATCGCGATCGGATCCTTCGGCAGGCCTACCCCAACACCTGGTGGCCCGAGGTCAAGGCCGCCACCCTGCCGTACCAGAAGCGGATGGACCCGCGCGTCTTTCACGCGCTGGTGCGCGAGGAATCCTCCTTCAACCCCGACGCGGTGTCGTGGGCGGGCGCGCGCGGCCTGAGCCAGCTCATGCCCGCCACCGCCAAGCACGTGGCCTCGAAGATCGGCGTGTCCTTGGCCAACGGCGGCATCAACGACCCAGTCAAAAACCTGACCATCGGCGGCTACTACCTCGACTACCTGCACGGCTACTTCGCGGGCAACCCGTTCATGGCTGTGCCCGCCTACAACGCCGGCGAGGGCAACGTCGGGAGCTGGGCCAAGACCTGGGGCAGCCGCCCCACCGACGAGTTCGTGGAGGCCATCCCGATCCGCGAGACCCGCCACTACGTGAAGCGGGTGCTCGGGACCTACCAGCTCTACCGCGTGGTGTGGGGTGAGGGCGACGTGTTCCCCGAGCTCAGCGCCTACAACCACACGGCGTGGCGGCGCTGAGCAGGGGGCGCGCCCAACTTAAGGGCGACCCGCTTCGCAGAGCGCCTCGGTCTCTTTGTCCCAGCTGTCGAGGTTGTTGAGCAGCAGGCGCTGAGAGCCCTCCGAGTCGCTGTTGATGCCGGCGCCGAAGTCCGCCTCGCGCCAAATGGCGTAGGCGTGCAGCACCTCACCCTTTCCGACGGGGTAGTACATCTCGATCTGGTAGTCCTGGCGGAGGCTCGTGCTGTCCTTCTCAAAGACCGCCGGCTCGGGGATGTGCGCCCGGGCCACCAGCGTGTCGCCAAACGGCGACTGCTCGGCGTCGATCTTGGGGATCCGCCGCAGCGCGCCGATCACCTTCGACTCGTAGGACTTGCCGAGGATGGTGGCGGTGTAGTCCACGTCCCAACGCAGCAGGTCCTCGTCGCCGCCCATGTAGGCCGCGCGGTCGGTGGTGAAGCTGCGGTCGTAGGTGTCGTAGGCGTCGGGGTAGAGCTCGTCTTGGGCTTGGTGCGCCAAGACCCGCTCCAGCTGGGGCAAGGAGCAGCGCAAGCGGCGGAGCATGTAGACGCCGGCGGCCTTGCTGGGCTCGGGCGCCTCGACCTCTGCGCTGCCGAGGGCCTCGGGGTCGAGGTCGCTGAGGCTGCCGTCCACCAGCTCGTCCAGCGCGTCGACCTCGCCGGCCTTGTGCAGGTTGCGGAAGCCCTCGGCCAGCTGCTCATCGTCGGCCTGGTCGATGTTCTCGAAGAACCAGGGGAACAGCCGATCGAGGGCCTTGGGTGCGGGCTCGACCTTCTTGCAGCCGAAGGCGAGGGCGCACAAGGCCAGGGCGGCGCGTGGGCGGGACAGGTTCATGGGTGCTCCCCCTGCGGATCGGCCGCGGGTGGGTGCGGCCAAGCGACAACGGCCGCACTATACGCTGGCGATGGAGGCGCGCCACGATGCACGACCACGCGCAGCACCGAGCGTTCGGGCGCCCGATCGCCCTCTCCGTCTTTGCCCTCGGCGTGGGCGCCCTCGCCCCCCTTGGGCCCTCGATCGCGCGCGCCGGCGAGCCCGACTGGGCGGCGGCCGGGCGCGAGGCGGCGGGCACGCTGTCGGCCTACCTGCAGGTCGACACCACCAACCCGCCGGGCAACGAGCTGGCCGGGGCCCGCTTCTTGGGGGCCGCGCTCCAGCGGGAGGGCATCGCGGTCGAGATCGATGAGTTTGACGTGGGGCGCGCCAACCTCATCGCGCGCCTCCCGAGCGCCGGCCTGGAGCCGCCCCTCTGCTTGATGTCGCACATCGACGTCGTCACCGCCGAGGCCGCGAACTGGCGGCACCCGCCCTTGTCGGGCCACATCGACGCGGAGGGCGTCGTTTGGGGCCGCGGCGCCTTGGACATGAAGGGCATGACCGCGGTCGAGCTCACCGCGATGGTGCTCCTGCACCGCTCGGGCCAAGCCTTGCGGCGAGACGTGGTCTTGCTCGCGGTGGCCGACGAAGAGCTCGACAACCGGGGCGTTCTGCGCGCCATGGAGCGCTGGGACCGCATCGGCTGCTCCCACGTGATCAACGAGGGGGGCGTTGGCATCCAAGACATGTTCTTCGCCGGGCAGACGGTCTTCCCCATCTCGGTCGGCGAAAAAGGCTACGTGTGGGGCGAGATCATCGCCAGCGGCGAGCCCGCCCACGGCTCCACGCCCCAGCCCGGTCAGGCCCCCGAGCGCTTGGTCGAGGCGTGGCAGGCGACGCGCGCTTGGTCCCCCAAGCCGGTGTGGGACCCGGCCCTGCTCGGGCTGCTCGAGGCGGTGGGCGAGGAGCAGGGTGGCGTCGCTGGCGTCATCCTCAAGCATCCAGCCCTCACCAAGCTGCTGCTGCGCCGCAAGCTGATGGGCAACCCGCTGACCCGCGCCGTGCTCACCGACACGCTCAACGTCACGGGCTTCCGCGGCGCCGAGGCGCCCAACGTTGTGCCTGGCGAGGTTCGGGCCAACGTAGACAGCCGCATCCTGCCCGACACCACCGTGGAGCAGCAGGCCCAGCGGATCGAGGCCTTGTTCGCCGGGCTCAACGGCGTACGCTTTGAGGTCCAGTCCTCCACCCCCGGCGGCCGCAGCCCCACCGATGACCCGCTGTACCGGGCCTTGGAGCGGCACTTGTTGGCCGAGGGGCCCCACCTCGCGGTCGGGCCGGCCATCTCTCCGGGCTTCACCGACTCGATCCACCTCCGCACCATCGGCGTGCGGGCCTATGGCGCCGTGCCCTTCTTCCTCACCGAAGACGAGCTCCGGGGCATGCACGGGAACAACGAGCGGGTGAGCGTTGTCAACCTGGAGCGCGGCACCCGGGTGCTCTACCGCACGCTGGTGGAGCTGACCGTGGCGGCAGCCCAGCCCACGGCCTCGACCACAAACTAAGGCGGGACGGGCATCAGGGCGCCCAATCCAGCTCTAGGTCCCCGGCCGGCACGTCGTCGCGCGACCAGGTGCTGCCGTCGGGGAACCGGACCTCCACCCGGTCCGCCGCCGCGTGGCCCGCCAAGCCGAAGATGAGCTCATGCGCGTCATTCCCGTGCATGCGGTCGCTCATGAGCCAGCGGGTCTGGGCGTGCCCCTGCGACACAACCGGGACGCGGGTGCCGAGGCCGTGCACGTTGGCGTCGGGCCCGCGGACGCTGACCCGCAGGCCGGTGGGGCAGCCGCCCTCGGTCAGCCAGATCTTCATGTCGTGCTTGCCCATGACAACGGCGTCGGTGTCGCCGTCCCCGTCGAGATCGCCCTGCACCACCGAGCGCTGGCGCCCCAGGACCTGATCGAGGCCCACGTCCTCGGCCACCGCGAAGCTCCCGTCGGGGAGCGCCCGGAGCAGCACGTCGTGCTGGAGCTCGCCGTCCACCCAGTCGGGCTCTGTGCCCGGCAGCGCGCCGAAGACCTCCTCGATGTCCTGCTCCAACCGGCCGAAGGTGACGTACAGGTCGTCATAGCCGTCCCGATCGTAGTCGCTCACCGCCACGCCCCAGGAGGTGAAGGTCTCGGGCTCGATGGGGATGATCGCGTTGAGCGCGTGGCTCATGTTCACGTAGCGGGCCGGGCCTTCGCTCATCAGGAGCACCTGCGGCCCAACGTTGGTGGTGTAGGTGTCGGGGATGAGATCGCCGTTCCAGTCGCTGTAGGCCGAGCCCATGGAGTACATCGGCACCGTGCAGGCGCAGTCCTCGTCCACCGAGAACCAACCGTCGTCGTTTCGCCACAGCTGGTTGGGCACCGCTTGGTAGCCGGCGTCATTGACCACGTAGAGGTCGAGGTCGCCGTCGTTGTCGGCGTCCATCGGCATGGCCTGGAAGGTCACGCCCCAGTTGTGCTCGACCGGCAGGCGCTCGTCGGAGAGCGTCCAGACGCCGTCCTGCTGCAGGTAGAGGTGGTTGGGCTGCCCGCGGATCGTGCCGTCCACGAAGCTGTCGCTGGTCATGGTGGGGGGCCGCGACGACACGACGAGGTCGAGATCGCCGTCGTTGTCCATGTCCGCGAAGGCGCCCGCGTAGGAGCCGGTCGAGGAGCCGGGCAGCTCCATGCTCCGGAGCTCGCCGGGGGCCTCCTGGATCAAGATGCGGTCGTTGACGTCCCGGGAGCTGCCCAGCCAGACGTCGAGATCGCCGTCTGCGTCGAGATCGATGAGGTAGGCGCTGGTGGCGGCCGGGAGCGGGCCGCCGTCCATGGTCCAGCTCGGGTCCAGGGTGAAGTGGCCGGCGCCGTCGTTGAGGGCCACCACCGATCCGCCCTCCCAGGCCACGAAGATGTCGAGATCGCCGTCCAGATCGATGTCCCCGAGGCCGGCGCCGTGGTCGGACTTGAACAGCGGGACCCGCGTGGGCATCGCCTCCACGGGGAAGTGCTGCCCGAGGTGGAGCTCGAGGGGCGCACAGTCGAGCGGCGGCGCCTCTTCCGGCGCGGCTGATCCGGCAGGTTCTTCCGCCTGATCGGGCGCGCCCTGCTCGGCCGGCGCGAGGGCCTCCGGCGGCTCGGCCTCTTGGCAGCCCACCAGGGCGATCAGCCCAAGGGCAGGCCAGATGGCTGGCCAAAGGGAAGGTACGAGCTTGGGCTTCGTCGATGCGGTGAGCATGTCTCATTATATCTCAGCGGTGCTGAGCTGATGAGCGCCGTAGGGTTGTCCGTGACGATCTTTTTTGACGATCTCCCCACAGAACCCTGACAGCGCATCCTCGGTCGAACCGGGGCATGGGCGAGCGAGACCGTCGCGCTTCGGTGTTCTTGGCGCGTTATCCGCGCGAACGCCGAGGCCCTCCCTCCTCGCGTGCCCCTGCCCCCGCCCCTGCCCTTCCCCCGGCCCCGCCTCCGTTAGGCGAGGAGGAGCTCTGTGTCTAAGCAGCCTGCTGTACGCTACTTTCGTCGCAGCGCTCTCGCTTGGGCCGAGGCCGGGGCCCTGCTGCTGGCGCTCGTGCTGGTGCTCGCCGCGCTCGCCCTCAGCGGTCGGTCGGCGAGCGCCGCGCCCGCTCGCCCCGCTGCCGGCGCCGAAGCCGGCCTCCCACCGGAGCTCGCGCCCTGGGCCGACTGGGTGCGCGGCCGCCACCCCGACCGGGGCTGCGTGCAAGACGGCGATCAAGCCCGCTGCGTCTGGCAAGGCGTCGTCTCCATCGACCTGCGGCCGGGCGGCGCGGACTTCGTGCAGCAGCTCGTGCTCGACCGGGCCGCGGCCGTCCCGTTGATCGGCGGCCCGGGCGCTTGGCCCACGGGCGTGCGGGAGGGCAAGGCGCTGGTGCCGGTCCTCGCGGCCGGCGAGGTCCCGACGGTGCACCTCGGGCGCGGCGCCCATGTGCTGCAGGGCAGCCTCCGGTGGTCGCGGCCGCCTTCGGCCCTGCGCGTCCCGCCCTCGATCGGGGTCCTCCGCTTGTCCCGCGACGGCAAGCGCCTGCCCACCCCCACCATCGGGGCCGAGGGGGATGTTCGGCTCGGCGCAGAGGGCCCGGCCGGCGGCGAGGACGCGACCCTCGGGATTGACGTCTCCAGGCGCATCGTAGACGACGTGCCGGTGCTCGTCGTCACCCACATCGCCATCCGCGCCTCGGGCGATCCGCGGGAGGTCGATCTCGGCCAGGTGCTCCTCGCCGGCGCCACCGCCGTTCAGCTCGACGCCGATCTTCCCGCCCGGCTCGACGAGGAGGGCCGGCTCAGCGTGCAGGTGCGCCCGGGCAGCTTCTTCGTGGAGATCCGGTCGATCCAGGAGGGCCCCGTGCTCTCCCTCTCGGCGCCCACCTCGGCGGCCGCCGGCTGGCCCGAGCGGGAGTTCTGGGTGCTGGAGCCAGACGAAGGGGTCCGCGCGGTCGAGGTCAGCGGCGCCCCGGGCATCGACCCCCAGCGCGCCAGCCTGCCGGAGGGCTGGCAGGGCCTCGCGACCTGGATGATGGCGCCCGGCGCCACCCTCACCTTCAAGGAGCTGCGCCGCGGGCAGCCCGTTGTGGCGCCCAACCTCGTCGATGTGGAGCGGCGGATGTGGCTCGACCCCGACGGCGGCGGCTGGACCATCGCGGACAGCCTCCGGGGCGTGATGGCGCAGGGCTGGCGGGTCCAGGCGGCGCCGCCCCTGGTCCTCGGCAGCGTCCGCGTCGACGATCAGCCGCAGGTCATCACCTCCGACGGGGTCACCGGCGGGGTGGAGGTCCGGAGCACCGCGCTGAAGCTGCAGGCCGAGAGCCGCATCGAGGGCGCGCAGCGGAGCCTGCCGGCGGTCGGCTGGGCCACCGAGGCCCGCGATCTCTCCGTGCTGCTCATGCTCCCGCCGGGATGGCGGCTGCTCACGGCCCTCGGGCCCGATGAGGTCGAGGGGGCCTGGCTGCTGAGCTGGTCGCTGATTGACGTGCTCATCGTGATCCTCGCGGTCGGTCTGCTCGCCCGCACCGAGGGCGTCCGGTGGGCGCCGCTCGGCCTGCTCGCCCTGCTGACCGGGGAGCCCAGCGGCAGCATCGCCGTGGTGGTGCTGCTGCTCGGCGCCCTTCGCTTCGTCGAGCGGGCGGCGCTCCGCGGGCACCCGGGCGATGCGGCGCGTTGGGCACGGCGGGCGGCGGGCGCCGTGGCGCTGATCCTCGTCGGCTGGTCGGCCGTCGGGGACCTGCAGCGGGCGGCCCTGCCCTCGACGGGCCTCAGCGCCCGGGTGGACGGCTCGGGCTGGTGGTCCGGCGGACAGGCGATCTCGGAGATTCCCGATCGGTTCGTGGAGCTGACCCTCGCCTCGGAGGCAGCCCCTGCCGCAGATGGGGGCGCCCGCGGGGTCGCCTCGGTGTACCGGCAGAGCAAGTCACTGAAAGCGAAGGAATATGACAACGTCACCCTGCAGCTCGATCCGGGCGCCGTCGTGCAGACCGGCCCGGGCCTCCCCACCTGGCAGGGCACCGCCGCGCCCAACGTCCGGCTGCGCTGGGAGGGCTCCGTCTCGGCGGACCAGACCTTCCGCATCATCGCGATGAGCCCCTGGATGGTGCTGCTCCAAGCGCTGGTCCACATCGGCGCGCTGCTCGCGGTCCTCTTGCGCCTGTCTCAGGCCAGGGAAGAGGGCTGGCTGCGTCCGGGCGGTCCGGCTCCGCGGCCCTCCGACCCCGATGGCGCTGCGCCGACCGCTGCCAGCGCGGGCGCCGTCTTGCTCGCCCTGATCAGTGTTCTGGGCCTCCTCATCGCGCCAAGCCCGGCCGCAGCGGCGCCCGATGCCGCCCTCCTCCAGGAGCTCGACGCCCGCCTGAGCGCGGCGCCAGAGTGTCGGCCGAACTGCGTGTCGGTCGGCCTCCTCGACTTCCGCGTCGGCGCCCCCGATCCCAAGGCCCCCGCCGCGGACGCCGCCCTGACCATCGGGCTGGAGCTGCACGCCGGCGAGGCGGTCTCGGTGCCGCTGCCGGGCCCCGCCGCGATCTGGTCCCCCGAGAAGGTGCTGATTGACAATGTTCCCACCGCCGCGCTGGCCCGGGCGGCCGACGGCTTCGTGCACGTGCGCGTGCCTGCCGGGGTGCACCGGGTGGTGGCGGTCGGCGCCCTTCCGGCGCGCGGACCGCTGACCCTGCAGGTCGGCTTGCCGCCCCAGCGCGCCACCATGAGCGGCGAGGGCTGGGCGCTCCGGGGCTTGCGGCCCGACGGCGGCGTCGAGCGCAGCGTCCAGCTCGTGCGCGAGGCGGACGGGGAGGGCCGCGCCGAGCGCTCGGCCGACAACCTCGCGCCGTGGATCTTGGTGCGGCGGTTCGTCGATCTGGGCGTGCCCTGGCGCGTTCGCACGACGGTCAGCCGCGTCGGGCCGAGCCTCGCGCCGCTGGCCCTGCGCGTGCCCTTGATCGAAGGGGAGGCCGTCACGGTGGACGGCCTGCAGGTCCAAGACGGCGCGGTGCTGGTCTCTCTCGACCAGAACGTGTCGAACGTCGAGTGGACCGGCTCGCTCCCCGAGCGCGATCAGCTCGTGCTTGAGGCGCCCTCCGGGGTGCCGTGGACCGAGGAGTGGGCCTTGTCCTGCAGCCCGGTCTTCCACTGCGAGGTCGAGGCCGGCGCCGCGAACGCCGTGCCCGCGCCCTTTGCCCACGTTTTTGAGGACCGCTGGACCCCCCAATGGCGGCCGTGGCCTGGGGAGTCCCTGCACCTGCGCGTGAGCCGACCGCCGGGCGCGCCGGGGCAGACGCTGACCATCGAGTCCGCCGCGCTGGAGGTCAATTGGCGCGGCCGCCAACAAGACGTGAAGCTCCAGCTGAAGATCGCGAGCAGCCAGGGCGGCCAGCACCGGGTTCGCCTGCCCGCGGGGGCCACCCTGCGGATGGTCGATCTGGGCGGATCCGCCGCGTCTTTGGAGCTCAACGACGGCTGGCTCACCCTGCCCCTCAAGCCGGGCCAGCAGAGCGTGGACATCGAGTGGCGGGCGGAGGGCGGCGCTTCGCTGCTGGTCAGCGCGCCGGACCTCGACCTCGGCGCGCCGGTCTCCAACCTCCAGATCACCCACCGGGGCCTGGACGAGCGCTGGCTGCTCGGCGCGGCCGGCGGTGGCTGGGGCCCGCACGCGCTGGTCCTCCCTATCCTGTTGATCTGGGGCTGCTTTGTCGTCGCCGCCCGGCAGGCCCTGTGGATGCGCGGCCTGTGGGGCTGGGGCTGGGGCCCGGGCGCCCTCGTCGCGGTGACCCTCGGGATGGTCGGCCGCGGTGTGCCGGTCCTGCCCGCCTTGCTCGCGGTGGCCCTGATCGCCGCCCACGGCGCGGCCGTTGCGCGCCCCCGGCATGGTGGCTGGACGCAGCTCCTCGGCCTCGTGGCCCTCGGCGCGGCCCCGGTGCTCCTGCTCAGCCTCGGGGCGGCGGCCTACCAGGGCATCGCGCGCGGGGCGGTGAACCTCGTCGTGGGCAACGGCTCGACGCCCCATGAGCTGGTCTGGACCGCCTATCGGACGCCCAGCACGCTGATGTCGGCTTCGGTCCTCTCGCTGCCGGGCTGGACCGGCCAGCTGGTCTACCTGGGCTGGAGCGCGCTGCTGTTGAAGCTGGCGCCGGCCGCGCTGCGGCGGTGGTGGTCGGATCTGCGGCTCAGCCTGCTCCTGCCCCGACCCTCGGGACCGCCGCCCGCTGGGCCCGGGGCGCCACCCGCCGGCTCGCCGCCGCCGCCTTCGGGCAGCGCTGCGGAGCTCCCGGTCGAGGCTGAGCCCTCGACCCACGGGGCGGCCGACGACGGTGATGCTGCTGCGGGCGATGTTCTGACCGCTGCGGTCCCTCTCTCAAGCGCTGCGGCATGGGCATCAGGCTCCGTGGAGCCCGGCGGGGGCGCTGATCCCAGCGCCGATCGGCGCACGGATCCGGGCGCGGACGGGCCTGCCGAGGCCGCGCCGCTCCCGCCGGAGGCGCCGTGGATCGCGGGCCCTCCCGCAGAGCCGGCCGCGCCGTTCCCCCGCTTCGAAGCGGCCCCGCCGGTCCCCCGCCCCGAGCCGGCCCCGCCGGTCCCCCGCTTCGAGCCGGCCGCGCCGGTCCCCCGCTTCGAGTCGGCCGCGCCGGTCCCCCGCTTCGAACCGGCTCCGCCGGTCCCGGCGGCTGCGCCCATCGAGCCCTCCCTCGCGCCGGCGGGCCCGGTGGCCGCGGTTGAGCTGAGCCGGAGCTGGCCGTATCCGCCGGTCTCCCCGGTCGAGCCGCCGGTGCTGCCGGCCGTGTCTCCGTCGGCTGTGGAGGACGCGCAGCGCGAGCTCCACGAAGAGGACGCCGCTGACGCTGACTCCGAGATGACCGAGCTGCCGAGCCTGCCCGGGGCCTCGGCCAAGGTGCAGGTGGGCGACCGACCCCTCACCTCGCCGCGCCGCACCCCCGACCTGGAGCTGCCCGATCTTGCGCCGCCGCCGCCGCCGACCGATGACGACGAGATCAGCGCCCTGCTCGGTGGCATCGCCGAGCCAGTGCTCGCCTTGGGCGAGGAGTGAAGGCACCTTCCGCCGGACGACGGGCCTGCGCGGCCCCCTGTGCTAGGATCCCGGCATGAGTCAGCCCCTTCCGCCATCCAGTCCCTCCTCGACCTTCGCCGCGGGCGCGCCGCCGGCCGGGCCGGGCGAGGCCAGCGCGCCCTCCGACCAGCCTGCCGCAGTAGACGCGGCCATCCGAGACGCTTTTGCCTCGGCGCAGCAGCGCACCATCGCGGCGGTGGCGGAGGTGGTGCGGGCGGCCCAGGCCGGTCAGCGGGCGGCCGATCTGGAGCGCGCGCTCTCCGAGGCGGCCCTCAGCCGCGGCTTCTCGGGCTGGTTTCGCCCCCCCCTGGCGCGGGTGGCGGGCGTGGACGGGCAGCACGGCGGCCCGGCGCTGCGGCCGGGGCACATCGTCGAGCTCCGCCTCATGCCGCTGGACCCCGACGCCTACGGTGCTTTCGGCTACAGCTTCCGCTTCGGCGCCGGCGAGGAGCCCGCCGCCCTGCGCGACGCCCGCGAGCTCAGCCACAACACCTGCGGCTTCGCCAGCCGCTGGAAAAGCGTCGGCGAGCTGTTTGTCTACGCCACCTCCTGGGCCAACAACCGGCGGAGGAGCCTCGGCGAGGCGCGGGCCATCGGCCACCAGTGCTTCCCGCGGCGCGGCCGGGCCGGCTGGCTGTGGCCCTACGCGTCGAGGAGCGCCTCCTCGCTGCGCCGCCACGAGATCCAGTGGCTCAACCCGCGGCGCATGCGCGGTCACTACTTCGTGGCGCCCCGCCTCGTGGCCGGCGCCGAGAGCGCCTGCTTCGGCGAGCTCATCCTGGTCGATGGCGACCACAAAAGCGTGGTGGGCCGCGCTGGGCGCGGAGAGATCGGTACGCTCCCCGATTAGCGGCGCCCCTCGGCGGCGCCGGACAGCGCCTCGACGGCTTGGCGCAGCAGCTCGGGCTCGTCGACCTGCTCAAACCGCAGCTCGTAGAGCAGGTGGCCGTCCCCGGGGGCCAGGGCCTGCACCCGCGCCCGGCCGTGGATCGGCTGGATGCCCGGCGCGCCGATACGGAAGCCCAGGGTCCCGCTCTCGACGAAGATGAGCTTAAACGAGGAGGGCATGGCGAAAGTAGCCCCCTCGACGTTGATATGGACGAGCTGCGCCGGCGGGCTCAGCAGGGAGACCTCCGCGCCGCGGGGCGGCACCAGCGCGAGCAGCCGGCCGTCGCCCGAGGCCGCGGTGCCCAGGGCTTGAAAGCGGTCGATGAAGCCCAGCATCAGGCCATCTTGGCTCCGATCCGGAACCGGCACGCCGGCGCGGATCACGCTCGCCTCGAAGGTCCAGGCCTGGCCGTCGAGGTTGACCCATACGCGCAGATCTTCGCCGCCGACGAACCGGCGCAGCGGCGCGGTGACGACGACCCCGCCCCGATCCACCCGCACGAGCTGAGCCGCCACCATGCCGCCGCCGCGCGGGAGCAGCTCGCAGTGGAGGCGCCGCTGGGCTGCGTCTTCGAGCATGCGTCGGGGGTCGGGCTTCATGCGGCCTCGGCGTCGGCGCGTGGGGTCGAGGCGTGCGCGCGACGTCAACAGCGGGCTATCGCGGCGGGGCGCGCGGGGCGCCGCGCTCGACCGCACCAACCGGAGGGGCCATGCGCGTCCTGCACTTCACCGACCTCCACGTCCAGCGTCGCCCCCGGCTCATCGATCTGGTGACCGGACCCAAGCGGATCATCGGGGCCCTGAACCTCTACCTGTTGGGCCGCCGCTCGCACTTTCAGCGGGTCGTGCAAGAGGGCCTCGTGCAGGCCATCCTCGAACAGGCGCCCGATGTCGTGGTCTGCACCGGGGATCTGACCGCCCTCGCCACCGACGACGAGCTGGAGGCCGCCCACGCCCTGCTCCGCCCGGTCTACGAGCGCTTCCCCTTCGTCGTCCAGCCGGGCAACCACGACACCTACGTACGAGAGCGGCGCCCCGGCGACCGCATGCGGCGCTGGTTCGGGCCGTGGATGGGGCCCGGCGGCCCCCGCCTCGTGCGCCACGGCGGCGCGGCCTTCCTCACGGTCGAGACCTGCCGGGCGCACCTCACCAGCCGGGGCCAAACCCCGCCGGGCGAGCTCGCCAAGGCGGCCATGCTGCTCGACACCCTGGGCCTGCGGGGCCGGGATCCCGCCGAGGAGGGCCTTTTGCTGTTCTGGTGCCAGCACTACCCGCTGCGCGACCGCCACGGCGCGCCCTATGGGCCCGCGGGTCGCTGCCTCGCCGACGCGGCCGCGGTCGAGGCCCTGCTCGCCAGCCGCTCCGAGGTGGGCGCGGTGCTGCACGGCCATGAGCACCATGGCTTCCGCACGACCGTGCCGGGCCTGCGGGGTCCGGTGCCGGTGCTCAACCCGGGCGCGGGCGGCTACGCGCACCTGCCGGCCAAGCGGCGCACCGCCCACTTCTCGATCTATGACGTGCAGGACGGTGCTTTGGTCTCGGTCGAGCGCTTCGCTTGGCAGGGCGAGCGCTTCGCGCCAGAGCCGGGCGGGGCCTACGCCACCGGCGGCTGAGCCGGCGGACCTCAGCCGGTCTTCGGCCGGTCCGCAGCCGGTCCTCACCCGGTCCTCACCCGGTCCTCACCCTGGCCCAGCGGGTGCGCTGGC
>CANHON010000045.1 GCA_947462115.1 Deltaproteobacteria bacterium
AGGCGAGCGGATCCTGGTCGTGACCGACTACGACGTCGATGGGACCACGAGCAGCCTCATCTTGCAGCACGCCCTCCGGCTGACCGGCGGCCCGCGCGCCGATCTGCGCTGGCACATCCCGGACCGCTTTGAGGAGGGCTACGGCTTCAGCCTCAGGGCGGTCGAGCGGGCGGTGGAGGCCGGGGTGCAGCTCATCGTCACCGCCGACATCGGCGTGCGGGACCACGCCACCGTCGCGGCCGCCCGGGCCCACGGCATCGACGTCATCATCTGCGATCACCACCTGCCGGACGGCGAGGCGGTCCCCGAGGACGCGACCGCCGTGCTCTGCCCGCCCCAGGCCGGCTGCCCCTACCCCAACAAGGCCCTCGCCGCCTGCGGCGTGAGCCTGAAGGTCGCCCAGGCGCTGCTCTCGGAGCATCCCCGCTTTGAGGCCTTGATGGGCTCCTTCCTCAAGCTCGCGGCCATCGGCACGGTCGCGGACCTCGTTCCGCTCACCACCCTCGAGAACCGCGCCATCGTCGCCCTCGGCCTGCGCGCCCTGGCCGCGGGGCCCAACCAGCCGGGCCTCCAGGCCTTGCTCGACACCTCGGGCATCAAGCCCGGAGAGGCCATCGAGGCCTGGCAGCTCGGCTTTTACGTCGGGCCGCGGATCAACGCCGCGGGCCGCCTCGACAGCGCCGGCCTCGTCGTGGACCTGCTCAACGAGCGCGATCCCGAGCGGGCCCGCCAAGGGGCCGCCCGCCTCAGCGAGCTGAACCGCGAACGCCAGGCGCTGCAGCAGGACGCCGAAGCCGAAGCCCTGGCCGCCGTGCCCTCTCCCCTGCCCGCCTTTGTCGTCGTGGCCGGCGAAGAGGACCGCAGCGGCCTCGCGAGCCCCTGGCACCGCGGGGTGGTGGGCATCGTCGCCGGTCGCCTCAAAGAGCAGCTCAACCGCCCGGTCGCGGTGGTGGCCCTCAGCGGAGACCGCGGCCGAGGCTCCGTGCGGTCGATCCCCGGGGTGCACGCCGTCGCGGCGCTGGAGCACGCCCGCGACCTGCTGGTGCGCTTCGGCGGGCACCCCTTCGCCGCCGGCTTTGAGGTCAAGCGGGCCGATCTGCCGGCCCTCGCGGCCCGCCTCGACGCCTGGACCGCCGGCCTCGACGAGGGCGACCTGTTCATCCCCGAAGATGACGTCGATGGCGATATTTTGGTCTCGGAGCTCAGCGTGCCTGGGGTCGAGGCCCTCGCGGCCCTCGGCCCCTTCGGCAAGGGCTACGAGGAGCCCCAGTTCGTGCTGCGGGGCGTCCGGGCCCAAGACCTGCGGACCATGGGCGCCGACGGCCAGCACCTGCGCTTCACGCTCGGGCCCCACAAGGCCGTGTGGTTTCGCGCGCCGCCGGAGGCGATGGCCGCCCTGGCGGAGGAGGTGGACCTGCTCGTGACCCTGCAGGTCGAGAGCTGGCAGGGCCGCCGCGGGGTCACGGCGAAGGTGAAGGACCTGCGCTTCGCGCGGTAGCCAAGGCGTTGATCGCCTCAATCAGGCCCTTTTCGACCGCGCCGTTGGGCGGGGCGAGGACGAAGGCCGCGTCCACCGGGTCCTGGTGCTCCCAGCGGGAGAAGCTGAGGCTCACGTTCCAGCCGATGGTGGGCAAGCTGAGCTCGAGCTCCTGGGGCAGGTTCAGCGGACCAAGCCGGTAGATCGCCGTGACGTCCAGGCGAAGGAGGGCCCCGTCGAGCTCGCAGCTGAGGCAGTCCGGGTTGAGCCGGCCGAGGGTCAGCGCGCGCACCGAGGCGGGCCGAGGGTCGAGGATCGCCCGAACGGCCAAGCCCTTGGGGGCCTCAACGACCACCAGGACGCCATTTTCAACCACACCGGCGTAGAGCACCGGCGCCTCGCCCAGCGGGAGCCCGCCGGTCAACAAGCGCACCAGATCGCTGTTGCTGACCGCACCCCCGGTGAGCTCGCTCATCACGGCGACCGCGTCATCGCCCCGGTAGAAGGTGCTCCGCTGCGCGTCCCACACGTGGAGCGCCGCGCCGTCGCTGGCCAACATGTACATCGAGGTGCGCAAGGGGGTCTGCACATCGACGCGGAGCCGATCGGGCGGGCCGAGCAGCACCCCGCCGACGGTGGAGCCGCCGCTGCTCGGCCCCTGCACCCGGATCCGAAACGGCGCGCTCAGGCCTGGGGGGAGCTCCCGGTCGCGGAGCTCCCGCACCACCCGCATCGGGTCGTCCACCGCCACCCGCTGCGGTCGGACCTCTTTGTGGCAGCCGGGGAGCGCGAAGACAGCGAGCAGCCCGAGCGCGAGGCTCCACAGGCGACGGGGTGGCATCGGCATCGGCTCCGCGCGGGGGCAAAGGAGAGGCGGTCAGGGGCGGTGGTGGGGCCTCAACACCGCGCCCAGCGCGCCGCCCGCTGGCCAAGCCAGCGCGCCAGCGTGGGGTCTGCCTGCAGCCCAAGGTGGGGCTCCAGCACGACGTCACCCCACAGGGCGGCCTCGCCATAACCCGGCGCCCCGACCTCGGCCGGGGTCGCGGCGCGCGCCGCCAGCGCCGACCAGCAGCGGGCGCGCGCGGGATCGGCCACCGCTTTGGCGATCTGGACGCTGATCTGAGCGACGTCTCTCGGGGGCGCTGGGTGCTCCACCCAGAGCCGGTCGCTCAGGAGCAGCGCCAGCGGCGCGGCCTCGGTCGGCGTGCGGAGCGCGACGAGCAGGCGGAGGGCCTCGGGCAATGCTTCGGCGGGGAGCGCGCCCGCGCAGGCCCGAAGGGTCTGGACCGCCACTGCGGGGGCCGAGGCCGCGGCGTGCACCCGCGCGAGCGCCAGGCAGTCCAGGGGCACCCCCTCCGCCTCGAGGCGCCCGGCGAGCGCGGGGCCGGTCGCGCCGGCCGCCGGGCCGAAGCTCCGCCACAGCAACAACGCGGCCGAAGCATCCGGGGGGGCGCCGGTCGGCCAGGCCTCGAGCGCCGCCCGGAGCGCGGGCTCTGGGGCGCTGCCCGAGCCGACCGCCCCGAGGGCCCCCGCGGCGAGGCCCGCTCCGCCGGCCGGCGCGGTCGCCCGCAGCTTGGCGGTGGCGCTCCGGAGCTGCTCCGGGTCGCCGGCGCGCAAGGCGGCCTCAGCCCAGGCCACCGAAATGGCGCTGCTGCCAGGATCTTCGTAGGAGGCGCGGGCGAGGCCATGGCTGGCCTCGTGCAGCTCGCCCTGGGCCCAGGCCACCTGCGCGCGCAAGAACTGCTCCCGCGCGCGGGCGCTCGGCGCCTCCGCGGTCGGCGGCGCCAGGGTGGCCGGAGTGGCCGGGCCGATCCCCAAGCCGAGGCCGGGCGGACGCGGACCGCAGCCGCAGAGCAGCACCCCGAGCAGCAGCGCGCCGATGCGCCTCATGAATTCGGCAGCTCGCGGCCCCACAGTCGCCCGGCTGCGAGGCGCATCGGCAACAGGAGCGCCGCGCCGCACAGGACCGCGACGCCGAGGTGCGGCGCCAGCAGGCCCACCCAGTCAAGCAGCCGGGGATCGCGCTCGTTGAAGCGCAGGGACATGGAGACGGCGACCGGGATGACCTCCAGGGCAGCGACGGCGAAGACGAGCCCCATCGCCGCCAACATGAACAGCATCGCGGGCGGGCTCGCCGCGACCCGCGCGGCGTTGTCGGCCTTGAAGTCTGGGTACAGGGCGCCCATGCCGACCGCGAGGCCGGCGATGCCGAGCGACATGGCCAGGGCGCTAAAGGCCGAGACGCCCATGACCACCGGTCCCGCGCCCAAGATCTGACCGATGCCCAGCGCCAGCACCTCGCCGATCACCACCATCGGCAGCAGCCCCGGCCACAGCTTGGCCAGCAGGAGCTGCTCCGGCCGAAGGGGCGCGGTGCGCACGATCCAGAAGGCGCGGCCCTCCAAGGAGACCGCGGTGAACTGAAACCGCGCCGCCAAGCTCGCCATGATGAAGCCGACCATCGTGAGCGCCCCGAAGCTCAGCACCTCCCGCAGGTAGACGCCGATGGGACCGTTCAGAAAGTCGGTGGGCATCGCCGCGGCGCTCGCGATCGCGATGGCCACGATGGCCGCCACCACAAAGAGCTGGCTCCACTGCGCTGGATCGCGCAAAAAGCCCTTCACGTCCTTAATGACGACGGAGGCGACCGGACGGGGCAGCGGCCAAGTCCAAACGGCCAACACCTGATCCAGGACGCCGCTGCGGGCGAGCCGGGCCGCTCGGGCGGCCTGGGCTTTGGCGCGGGCCTCGTCGTAGACCGCCGCCGTCACCCACCGAGCGAGGCCGACCATCGCCACCCCGCCCGAGAGCAGCAGCCCCAGCTCGATCATCGGCAGGGCCTTGCCCCGCAAGGAGGCCTCGACCACGTCCACCGCCCACCGCGGCGGGAACAGCGAAGGCACGGGCGTCTGCAGCTCGGCGATGTAGGCGGCGAGGCTCTGGAAGTCCTCGGCGTTCACCAAGCGCTCTGGCCGCAGCAAGCGCAGCAAGACGAGCACGGCCCCCAAGGACAGCACGCCGACGAAGGCCATCGCCTCGCGCACCCGATGGGCCGGGATGCCCCGCACGAGCAGCGCGGCGACCAGCACGCCAAAGCCGCCGGGGATCAGCACAAAGCCGGGCAGCACGCCCAACAACGCGAGGGCGTAGCCAAAGGAGCCCCCGTAGGCGTAGCCATAGGCCGCAAAAACGGGCGCCCCAAAGAAGCCCATCATCCAGCTGGACTGCACCAGGGCGTCGGTGAACCGCGCGTAGAAGAAGGTCTCCCGTCGCACCGGCAAAGCGAGCACCAGCTCCAGATCTTCGGAGAGGTAGAACGCGCCGATCGCGGTGATCGTGTTGGAGAAGCACAGCAGCGAGAACAGGCCGATCAGCAGCATCTCCAGGAGGCGCCGCGTGATGATCGGCCCGAAGACCTCGACCGAGTAGGCGGTGTTCACCAGCCAGCCGAAGAGGAAGAACAAGCCCCCCCACGCGAGCAGGCCGAGCAGGCCCAGGACCAGCACCATCGCCCGTTCGCCCGGCGCCGCCCGCAAGAAGCGGTTGCGTTGAGCGGCGAGGCGCGGCCAGAGCAGCGCCCGGACGGTGGGCGTGCTCATTCGGGGGCGGGCTCCCAGGGGCCAGCGTTCGCCGCCTCGCCCTTCTCCACGGTCTTGCGGATGTAGGCCCGCAGCAGCTTGTTGCGCTGGGCGCCCCCGACCAGCGCCCGGAGGTCCTCGTAGAGGGCCGGGTCATTGGCGAGCAGGCCGATGGTGCCGTCCCCCCGCTCAATGGCCTCGCTGGTGCTCTTCAGCGCGGCGGCGGTGACCGCGAGGTCGTCCACCAGCTGCTTCTTGCTCGGGTCGTAGAGCAGCGAGTGCACCAAGGATTCTTCGTTCTTGATGTCACGGGAGATCGCCCCGAGCGCCTGCGCGAGGTCGCTCAGCTCGACCGCCAGCTTCCGGCCCTCGTCGCCATAGACCAGCTCGTGGGCGATGCCGTCCCCGTGCCGGATCTCCTGGGTGGTCGAGCGCAGGTCGGCGCTCATGCCCTCGAGGTTGCTCAGGGTATTGCTGACCTTCCGCGTCATGCCGTCATCGTAGACGATGGCGTGCAGCAGGCCATTTCCGTTCTTGGAGGCCTCCAGCAAGCTCTCCAAGTGCGCGAAGCTGCGGGCGAGGCTGGCCTTGGCCGCCTCCGAGTCGTCGCCCAACATCAGATCGACCTTGTGGGCGATGTTCTCCGTCGAGTCGAGGATGCCCGTGGCCTTCTTCGAGTACTCCAAGAAGTCGATCGGATCCTTGGCGTCGATCCACTCGCCGTCTTTGAGCACCTCTTTGGTGGTGTCGCCGATCGAGATGGAGACGTACTTGTCGCCGAGCACGCCCACGGTGTCGATGCGGGCCTGGGAGTCTTTGCGGATCCGCGGCTGAAACTCCGCCATGATCTTCATCGACACCAGCATGTCCTTCACGCCGAGGTCGTCCGAGAAGTTGATCGAGGTCACCTCTCCGACGTCGTAGCCAGCCAGCCGCACCACCGCGCCCGGCTTGAGCCCCGAGACATCGGCGTAGGCGGCGTGGAGCGTGTAGCGGTCGCGGAGGAGATCGGAGGAGCCGCCGAGCAAGAACAACGTCAGAGCGCCCGCGATCGCGAGCCCTACGACGAAGACGCCGACCTTGACCTCTCGCCTTTTGTCGATCTGCACCGAGTCCTCCTGGGGGGCGACCGTCGCCACCCCGCGCGCCCACGATAACCGAAGGCCCGCCCTGGGGGCTAGACCTCCCCCTGGCGGCTCCGCAGCGCGCAGCCCGCGAGCTTGAACAGGGCCCGCGCGCCGACGTTGGCGTCCCACTCGTCGGTCGCCTCGGCGCCGGCCGGACCGGGCCCCACCTCACAGAGGTCGAAGCCCACCACCTGCCGCGCAGCGCTGAGGCGGGCCAGCAGCAGGTGCATCTGCCGCCAGCGCAGGCCGCCAGGCACCGGCGTGCCGGTGTGCGGGCAGAGCGCCGGGTCAAGGCCGTCAATATCGAAGCTGACATAGACCTTGGGCGGGAGCTCAGCGATGATGCGGTCGGCGGTGACCGCCCAGGCCTCGCCCTCCCCTTCGGCCTGCGCCAGCTCCAGGTCCGTAAACGCCCGGATGCGCGTCGGCTCCGCGGCGATCCGCGCGAGCTCGCGCGCGCCCATGTCGCGCCAGGCGAGGCCCACCAGCTTGCTGAGCCCCGGCAGCTGCAGGGCGTTGTGGAAGATGGAGGCATGCGACCAGCGGAAGCCCAGGTAGGCGTCGCGCAGATCGGCGTGGGCGTCGATGTGCAGCACACCAAACCCGGGGTGGCGCTCGGCGATCGCCCGCAGCAGGCCATAGGGTGAGCTGTGGTCCCCGCCGAGGACGGCCGGGATGGCGCCGGCGTCCAGCACCTCGAGCGCCTCGTGGTAGACATGCGCGTGGACCCGGTCGGCGACGGCATCGACCGCAGCGGCGAGGCCCGGCTCCTGGCCCTCGCTGGCGATGACGGCCAGGGCGTCCGCTTCGACGGCGTCGGACCACGCCTCGAGCTCCGGGTGCACCGGCCGCAGCACGATGCCCTCCTTCCAGAAGTCGCCGTACTCCAGGTCATAGAGGTCGATCTGGCCGCTCGCGATGCGCACCGCCTCCGGGCCGAAGCGGGTGCCGCGCCCGTAGGAGGCCGTCGCCTCCCAAGGCACGGGGATCACCTGCAGCCGCGGGTGCGGGTGGGCGGCGGGGAGGCCGAACAGGCCGTCGCCTGCGGCGGGGCCATCCGGATCAAATGGGGTCGAGTGCTCGTTGTCGGCCGGCGTGTTCATCGAAGGGACCTCCAGGCGGCGCCGCTTATCCACGCGGAGACCCGACGCGAGGCACGAGTTGAGCGCCTTTCCTTCCGCATCGTGGCGGGAGGGCCGTTATTCCGCTACTCTGAAGACAAACGCCCCTTTGCCCGTGGAGCGGTCCGATGCCCCCCAACTTACGCGCCCCTCGCTGGTCCGCGCTCGCCCTCGCCGCTGCGGTGATGATCGGCGCCCCGGCCTGCAACATCGACCAGTCTTTCTCGGACAAGCCGTTCAACGACGCGGCGCCCGACATCGAGGTCACCCCGCCGCAGCTCATCTGGAACGGCGTGCCCTTCGGCGGGTCGGAGATCCAGACCTTCACGGTGGCCAACAACGGCGACGCCGGTCTCACGGTCACCGCCCTGCGCTCGGAGCGCTCCGGGGCCTTCACGGTGCTCGGCGAGGTGCCCATCGCGGTGCCGGCCGGTGGGAGCGTCGACATCGACGTCGCCTACAGCCCCACCACCGACAATGACCTCGGCCTCGCGATCATCGAGTCCACCGACCCCGACCGGCCGGTGTCGCAGGTGGAGCTCATCGGGAGCTCGGGCAGCCCGCGCCTCGTGATCGAGCCGGTCACCTACGACTTCGGCACGCTCAACGTGCTGTGCCGCGACACGGTCTGGCACCGCCTGTCCAACATCGGCACCGCCGACCTCATCATCACCAACCTCTACGAGACGGGCGAGGGCTTCCGCTTGGCGGACGGCCTGGAGCTGCCCGCCACCGTGCCCGTGGGCGGCTCGGTCGAGGTGGCGGTGGAGTTCGCGCCCCTGGTGCCGTCGGAGTTCGCCGGCACCCTCTGGGTCGAGAGCAACGACCCCGCCGGCATCCGCAACGCCACCCAGCAGGGCAGCGGCACGGACGAGGGCCTGTGCGTGCAAGTGACCCCGGGCGACGATGTCCCCCTGGACCTCAGCTTCGTGGCTGAGTACCGCGTGGCCGACATCGCCTTCTTGCTCGACACCACCGGCTCGATGAGCGGCCTCGCCAACGCGATGGCCTCTGAATTCGCCGGGATCGCGGCCTCGGTGACGGGCGTCATCCCCGACGTCACCTTCGGCAGCTCGACCTACGAGGACTACTACTACTCGGACTTCGGCTCGGCGGGCGACAAGCCCTTCGTGCTCGACCAGCAGCAGACCTCCAACCTCACGCTGGTCCAGAACGCCCTCTCCGCCATTGACATCAACAGCGGCGCCGATGGCCCCGAGGGCTCGATGGAGGCCCTCTACCAGGGCGCGTCCGGCGCGGGCTACGACCAGAACTGCGACGGGATCTACGACAACTCCACCGACGTGCCGCCCTTCCAGGCCAACGTCGGCGACGCCTACGGCGGGACCGCGGCCGACATCTACGACCCGGCCGTCGAGGGCACGGGCTCGCTGGGCGGCTTTGGCTTCCGGCCGGACGTCCTGCCGATCTTCATCATCGCCACCGACGCTCCCCTGCGGGACCCGGAGGCCGGCTACCGCAGCCCCGGTGGCTGCAGCCAGGACGCGGCGGGCAGCGACGTGGTCCGGGCGGTCAACGACCTCGGCGGCAAGGTGATCGGCGTCTCGGTGGGCGGCGGCGGCATCGACCAGCTCCGCACGCTGGCCGCGTCTACCGACTCCTTCGGCGACATGGACGGCGACGGCCGCGAAGAAGAGGCGGCGGTGGTCTGGGGTGGCAGCTCCACGGACTTCCAGGAGATCATCGTCGACGCCATCGACGGCTTGGTGTCGGGCGGCATGTTCGACCGCATCTGGCTGGAGGTCGAGGGCACCGACTGGGGCCTCGTCGAGTCCATCTCCCCCGATGAGTACGTCAACGTGCCCTCGGGCGACGCGACCGACTTCGAGGTGCAGTTCAGCGGGGCCGTGGCCTCGGAGGGCACCGACGAGACCTACCCGATCCGCTTCGCCCTCATGGGCCAGGTCGGCACCAAGGTGCTCACGCTCGACCGCTTCACGGTCTACGTGCTGGTGCCGGGCTCCTAAGCCCTGCCCCTCCAAAGCCCTGCAGGCCCCGCCCTCCAGCGGGGCCCGCTCGCTTCAGCCCCCGGCGCGCCGCGCTTCGCCCTCGCACCGCCCTCACGTCGCCTCCGCCGGAGAGCCATTGCTCCTTCCGCTGATCGCCTCCATCGCCGCCGCCGCGCCGATGCCCGCCGTGATTAACGTCAGCGATGCTATTTTCGGCCCGCCCGAGTGGACCTGCCAGGAGCAGCTCGCCTGGGCCGAGGCCGATCGTGCGGCCCGCACCACCCCCTTGCCGGAGCTGCCCCCTGCGCCGCGCAGCCCCGCGCCGCCGCCGCCCCCCGTGCTGCGCGTGCCGCCCGACCCGGTGGTGGACACGCCGGTGCTGTGGACGGCCGTGCTCGGCGGCGCGCTCCCCGGTCGCGAGCCCCTCCCGCCCCAGCCGATCGAGGGGAGCGCCGAGGCCATCGGGGCGATCGCCCGGGCCATGGGCCGCCCCTCGCGGGGTCAGCGCTTGCGGATCAGCGTCTGGGGCGCCTCTCACACCGCCGCCGACTACTTCACCGGCGAGCTGCGCCGCGCGCTCCAGGGGCGCTGGGGCGATGGCGGGCACGGCTTTGTGTGGCCGGCCGCGATGACCAACGCCGAGCGGGCGCACGATCTGGTCCTGTGCTCGACCCAGACCTGGCGCTCCGATTTTGTGGGCCGGAGCGGCGGGCGGTCGGACGGCTGGTACGGCCCCGGCGGCGGGAGCCTCAGCAGCAGCGATCCGACGGACTTCAGCACGGTCGAGACCACCAAAAGCGCCCCCACGGGCGGCGTTTGGCGCGAAGTGGAGCTGCAGGCCCTCGGCGCCCCCACCGCAGGGAGCCTGCTCCTCACCGTCGACGACGCCGCCACGCGGGTCCTCGACCTGAGGAGCCCGTCCACCGGCCTCCTCCGGTTCCGCGTGCAGGTGCCCGCCGGCCCCCACCGCCTGACCCTCCGCCCGCTCGGGGATGGGGAGGTGCGGCTGTTTGGCCTCTCGCTGGAGAATGACCCTCAGGGCGTCATTGTGGACGCCATCGGCGTTCGCGGGCGCACCGCCCGGACCTGGCTGTCGTGGGACGCCGAGCAGCTCAGCGCCGGGGTGGCCGCCTTGGCGCCCGACCTCGTGGTCCTGGCCTATGGCACCAACGAGGCCGCCGACCTGCACATGAGCGCCGCGCAGGTGCAAGCGGACCTGCGCGCGGTCCTGGCACGGGCACGGGCCGCCGCACCCCAGGCGGCCTGCCTCGTCATCGGCCCGACCGACCGGGCCAAGGTGGTCAGCGCGGGCAAGCGCTACACCATCTGGGGGCGGACCGCGCTGGTGGCGGCGGCTCAGCGGTCCGTGGCCATCGAGGCCGGCTGCGGCTTCTGGGACTGGCAAGCGGCGATGGGCGGGCCCGGCGCGGCGCTGACCTGGCGCAGCCTGAGCCCACCCCTGGTGACGGCTGACCTCATCCACCTGTCGGCGGAGGGATACGCCCGAAGCGCCAACCTGCTGCTGGAGGCCCTGACGGGGCTCGAAGGGCCGCGCTAGCGCGAGGCGGGGTCAAGCCGCCGACGGCCGGCCCGATGGGGCGAGGCCAGGCACGGGGACGCCGCCCAGGGTGGGCTATGGTGGAGCCTGCCACGGCCGCGCCGGCTGTAGGGTCGGCGGCGTTTTAGGGGAGAGCAGCGTGGGAAGAGCAGCGGTCATCGCAGGCGTGGAGCGGCGCGTGGCCGTGGCCCTCTGCGCGGGCGCGCTCGGCTGCGGGCCCCGACTCACCGATCGGCCCACCCAATTTGTTGGCGACAAAAGCGTGCAGATCGCGATCTTGTGCAGCGACGCCAGCCTCGACCGGGACGAGGCCGCCGGCATGTGGATCAAGACCATCGTGCAAGCCCAGCCCGGCGCCGAGGTGGACTGGGCCAACATCACCGTGCGCACCCTCAACGTGGACGTGGTGCGGGCGGCGGTCGGCCGGGTCAGCCGCGGCAAGGACGGCGTCCAGTACCGGATCAACACCTACTGGGTCAGCGCCCGCCCGGGCCAAGCCGCCGAGGGCCGCGTCGGCCCGATCGAGGCGAGCTACGTGGGGGGCGCCGGCCGGAAGGTCACGGTCCAAAGCGAGCCCTGCGCCCTCACCCTCCGCTGACCAAAACTCAGCCCTCGTCGTAGGCCGCGAGGAGCGCGTCAGAGAGGGTATTTCCAACGATGTGGAGGCCCTTGCCCGTGAGGTGGTAGAGGTCGCTCCAGGCCAGGCTCGGCTTGTGGCCCAGCCACCGACCGAACGATCCTGGGCCGCCCATCGCCGCCCGGGCGTCCCAGAAGGCGCAGCCGAGCTCGGCAGCCGTCTGGCGCTGCAGGCGGATCATCAGCTCCAAGGTCGGCTTTGACCGCACGGCCCCGCGCACCCGCTCCCCCTGATCGAGGGGCGTGACGAGCAGGCAGCTCGCCTCGGGCGCGCCGGCCCGCAGCCGGCCGATGATCGTGCGGTACCGATCCAGCCAAACCGTCCCGCCGCCGGACTTGAGGCTCGGGTAGCCCAGCTCATTGCCGCCCATCTGGTAGACCAGGAGCGCGGGCTTGCGCCGAGCGATCTGCTGCGCGAGGTGGTGCCGGCCCTGCCGCATCATCGAGCCCTGGCCAGCCCCAGCGACCCCGAGGGTCTCCCAGGTCACGCCGGGCGCGCCGGTCTCCATGGCGACGCCGTAGACCGTGACCGGCCCGTCCGCCCCCGTGCCGAGGAGCAAATGGTCGGCGCCACCCGGCACCCGCAGGTCGTAAAAGGCGTCCCGCAGCTCGTCCCCGCGGCTGGAGAGCTCGACGGGGGGCTGCCCCGGCACCTCCAGGCTCAGGGTGCCGCCGTTGGGGCGGACCTGGTAGTGCAGCTCGTAGCGCTGCAGCGGCAGCCGCTCTTTGCTGCCGGGCAGGGTCTGGCCGCCGAGCAGGCTCGACGCCGGGCCGCTGCTCGTGGAGACCATGCCCGCGAGCCCGTAGTAGGCGTTGCCGGCGCCGCCATGGGTGATGTTGCGGGTGCGCCAGGCGCCCTTGGTCTGGCGCAGGATGTTGGTGCGCTGCACCCAGCGCAGATCGGCGTGCACAGGCACAAAGCCGGGACCAGCGTCGCCGAACCGATCTTGGAGCCGGTCGCGCACCGTCTTGGTGATGCCATCGGCGGCGATGGTGGAGTCACCGAAGTGCAGGGCCCGCGCGACGGCGCCCGGGGTCTTGCCCTCTGCCGCCCGAAGCGCCGCGTGCCAGCGATCGAGCGCGCCGGGCGGGACCTCCAGCGGCGTTCCAAAGGCGGGCTTGCGGTCCGGCAGCTTTCCTTTGCCGGGCTGGCGCATGGAGCTCAGGGGGGCCGATCGCGGGGCCTCGCTCAGCTCCGCGAGGCCGTCCTGGGAGTCGTCGATCTCGTCGCCCGCCTGAGGCGCGAGCTCGCCCTCGCCGCGCACCGCGGAGGCGACGGCCGGCGGGCTGCCCGAGGGCGCAGCGGCGACGGCGGCGCCTGGGGCCGCGGCGGGCAGGCCGGGGGAGGTCACCGCAGCGCCCGCATCGGCGAGGGGCGCGCCCGCTGCCGCCGGACCGACCGCCGCCGCGGGGGCCGCTGCACCGCCCTCCTCGGGCGAGAGCAGCGTGCTGCTGGCGCTGCTGGGGCCGCCGGTGTCGGCGTCCATCGGCTCGGCGGCGAGCTGCTGAGCGCTGACGCCGTCGGTGGACTCGATGACCACGCCCTCGCCGCGGACAAAACGCAGCAGGGGCACGGGCTCGCCGGGCAGCCACGGCCGGATCGCGTCGCTGCCCGGCACGGCGTAGACCGCGGCGAGGACCGCCAAAAAGCCGCCTGCGAAGGTCAGCAGGCGCCGCAGCTCGCGGTGATGGACGTCGGGCGAAACCATTCGGGGGCGCGGGACCTCAAGCCCCGCGGGGCCCGGTCGAGGGGCGCCGCGCCCGAAGCAGCCGGGGCGGCCCAAAGGCACCCTCGATCGGATCGAAGGCCCCTCTTGTCCCGTCAAGGCTATCGTGCTCCGGGCGCGCGCGTCCACCCCGGAGGCTGGTCGCCTCAGCCCGCGCTGGCCGACTTCACGGCCAGCACCAGCTTCTCCATGCTTTTGCGGGCGTCGCCGTAGTACATCCGGGTGTTGTCCAAGAAGAACAAGGGGTTCTCCACGCCGGCGTAGCCCGCGCCCTTGCCCCGCTTGAGCACCACGGTGAGGCGGGCCTTCCAGGCCTCGAGCACCGGCATGCCGGCGATGGGCGAGGCCGGATCGGTCTGGGCCGAGGGGTTGACGATGTCGTTGGCGCCGATCACGAGGACCAGATCCGTCTCGGGGAAGTCCTCGTTGATCTCATCCATCTCCATCACGACGTCGTAGGGCACGCCCGCCTCCGCGAGCAGCACGTTCATGTGCCCGGGGAGCCGCCCCGCGACCGGGTGGATGGCGAAGCGCACCCGTGCGCCGCGGGCCTGAAGGGTCCGGCAGAGCTCGTCCACGACCCGCTGCGCCTGCGCCACCGCCATGCCGTAGCCCGGCACCACGATGACCTCCCGCGCATCGAGGCAGACCTCGCACAGCTCCTCGGTGCCGATCTCCACCTGCTGGCCCTGCTGCTCGACCGCGCTGGCCGCCGCGGGCGTCGCGCCGAAGCCGCCGAAGACCACGTTGAGGATGCTGCGGTTCATCGCCCGGCACATGATGATGCTGAGGATGGCGCCAGAGGAGCCGACCAGCGCGCCAGTGACGATGAGCAGGTCGTTCTCGAGCATGAAGCCGGCGGCCGCCGCGGTCCAGCCGGAGTAGCTGTTGAGGAGGCTCACCACCACCGGCATGTCGGCGCCGCCGATGGCCATGACGAGGTGAACGCCGAGCACGGCGGCCACGCCGACGATGACCAGCAGCCAGCCGAAGCCGCTAAGGCCCAGCGCCGCGCCCTCCCCCGCGAAGCAGACCAGCGCGCCGCCGCCGATGATCATCGCCAGCAGGCTCAAGTTGAGGAGGTGGCGCCCCGGGAGCAGCAGCGCCCGGCCGCTGATCCGCCCCTGGAGCTTGCCCCAGGCCACCACCGAGCCCGTGAAGGTGAGCGCGCCGATCGCCACGTCGATGGTGATCTCAACCGCGTGAACAACGTGCTCCACGTTGTTCATCGCCCGACCTGGGTTGAGGTAGGAGCTCAGGCCGACCAGCACCGCGGCGAGGCCGACGAAGCTGTGCAGCGCGGCGGTCAGCTCGGGCATCGAGGTCATCTCGACGCGCTTGGCGAGCACCGCGCCGACCGCGCCGCCCACCGCCACAGCGCCGAGGATCACCGGCAGCGCGTTGACGCGGGGGTCAGCGAGGGTGGCCAAGAAGGCCAGCGCCATGCCGAGCACGCCGTAGAGGTTGCCCCGCCGGGCCGACTCTTGGCTGGCGAGCCCGCCCAAGGCGAAAACAAAGAGCAGCCCCGCGAGGAGGTAGGCCATCGGCTGCATGTTGCCGAGGTCGATCGCAGCGAACAGCATCAGGCCCCCTTCCGGAACATCTGGAGCATGCGGTGGGTGACGAGGAAGCCGCCGACGATGTTGACGCTGGAGATGAGGATGGCGACCGCGCCGAGCACGCCGGCGAGGCTCGTGGGCTCGGCCCCGGCCTGCAGCACGCCGCCCACCAGGATGATCCCCGAAATGGCGTTGGTGACGCTCATCAGGGGGGTGTGCAGCGCGTGGTTTACGCTCCAGATCACCTGCCAGCCCACGATGCAGGACAGCATGAAGACGGTGAAGTGCTGGACGAAGCCCGGCGGCGCGACCGAGGCCAAGCCCAAGGCGGCGGCGGCGGCGACCAGCGCGGCCACCGAGGACCACCGCGAGGGGGGCGAGGCGCTGGCCCCGTGGCCGTGGCCCGCCTTGGCCGGGGGCGCGGCGGAGGGCGGCGGCGCCGGGGGAGCCGGGGGCGCGGCCCGCTTCGGCGGCGGCCAGAGCAGGGCACCGGCCTGCAGAACGACGCAGCCGCGGACCACCTCGTCCTCCAGGTCGATCTTCCAGCCGGCGGCGCCGCCCATGTCTTCGAGCAGGTTGACGATGTTGTTGGCGAAGAAGCGCGAGGCCACGGTGGGGAGGCGGCTGGTCAGGTCGGTGTAGCCGATGAGGTGCACACCGTTCCAGTTGATGTTCTCGCCGGGGACCGTGAGCTTGCAGTTGCCGCCCTGGGCCGCCGCGAGATCGACCACCACCGAGCCGGGCCGCATCGAGCGCACCATGTCTTCGGTCCACAGCTCCGGCGCCGGCTGACCGGGGATGAGGGCGGTGGTGATGACGATGTCCACCTCCTTCGCCTGGGCCCGGAACAGCGCCATCTCGGCGGCGATGAATTCGGGCGACATGGTCTTGGCATAGCCGCCCGCTCCCTCGCCGCTCTCCTCCAGCTCCACCGTGAGGAACTCGGCGCCCATGCTCTTGATCTGGTCCCGGACCGAGGGCCGCACGTCGAAGGCCCGCACCACCGCGCCGAGGCTGCGGGCGGCGCCGATGGCGGCGAGGCCCGCGACGCCCGCGCCGATGACCAGCACCTTGGCCGGCGGGGTCTTGCCCGCGGCGGTCATCTGGCCGCCGAAGAAGCCGCCGAAGCGGTGCGCCGCCTCGATCACCGCCCGGTAGCCGGCGATGTTGGCCATGCTGCTGAGCACGTCGCTCTTTTGGGCGCGGGTGATGCGCGGCACGCAGTCGAGGGCCAGCACCGTCATGCCCTTCGCGGCGAGGTGGTTGACCAGCGCGCTATTTTGCGCAGGCTGGATCGGGCTGAGCAAAGTCAGGCCCGGCCGGGCGCCCGCGGCCTCGTCCACCCCGGCGGCGGGGTCCAGCAGCGGCGCGTTGACCTTGATGAGCAGGTCGGCGTCGGACCACACCGCGGCGCGCCCGACGATCGTGGCCCCGGCCTCGGCGAACAGCCGATCGGGGAAGCCGGCCTCGTCGCCCGCGCCCGCCTCGACCAGCACCCGAAAGCCGAGCTTGCCGATCAGCCGCTTGACGCTCTCGGGCGTGGCCGCCACCCGGCGCTCTCCAGCCGTGAGCTCCTTGGGAACACCGATGCAGAGCGGTTGTCCGCCCTGTGCCTCGCCCGACTCCGTCATCGTCTCCCCCGTCGAGGGGCCTGCCCGCCCCTCAGCCACACCGCGGCCCATCCACCCGGCCGACGCACCGCCGGGCCCTGCGCTGAGCGGCCGCCATCATACGCCGCGCGCCCGCGGATGCGGCGGGAGGGCCCAGGATGATCGCCGGGCCGCGCAGCGCGGCCCCGCGCGAGGCCGACCGGAGCGGGCCCGAAGGGCCGTCGCCCCCCGGGCGACCGAGGCCGGCGGCCGAGCGCGGCGGGGGGCCGACCCAAGCGCAGCGCGGGGCGCGCCCGACGGGAGCGCCGTTTAGAACTGATAATAGACGAAAGCGAGCTGCTCGCCGGTGCTCATGAGCATCGCGAGGGCGCCGGTGATGGCCGCGGCCGCCACCCACACCCAGGGGCTCGACCGCCGAAAGGTCTGCTCCAAGGCCGGTGACCAGCGCTCGGGCATGAAGTGAACGGCCCAGCCCAGCGCGAAGGTGGCCCAGACGGCCGGGCTGAAGCGGGGCAGCAGCAGCTCGAGCTCGAGCAGGCCGGCGACGAAGTCGCGGGCGCCCGCAAGATCGGGGGTGCGGAACAGGATGCGCGCCAGCACGACAAAGTGCAGCGTGAGGGCCCAGCGCCAGGCCCAGGCGAGGCCCTCGGGGCCGCCGGTCTCGCCCCGCTCCTCGGACCGCTTGCGGCGCCAGCGCTCCAGGACCATCACCGCGCCGTGCAGCGCGCCGTAGAGCACGAAGTTCCAGCTCGCGCCGTGCCACACGCCGATGATCACCAAGGTGATCATGAGGTTACGGTAGGTCTTGCGCTCGCCGCCCTGGCTGCCGCCCAAGGGGAAGTAGAGGTAGTCGCGGATCCAGTCCGACAGCGTGATGTGCCAGCGCCGCCAGAACTCCGACACCGAGGCCGCGCGGTAGGGCCGCCGGAAGTTCTCCGGCAGCTCAAAGCCGAACAGGCGGGCGGAGCCGATGGCGATGTCGGAGTAGCCGGAGAAGTCGGCGTAGATCTGCAGGGTGTAGGCGTAGAGGGCGATCCAGCGCTCCACGCCGGTGAAGGCGCCGGGATCGGTGAAGATGGGGTCGACCATGCCGACCCGCAGCACGTCGGCCACCAGCAGCTTCTTGGCCATGCCGCGGCAGATTCGGAAGACGCCGGCGCCGATCTGGTGCTCGCGCAGGTCCGGCGGCCGCTCGAGCTGGGGGAGCAGCTCGTGGCCCCGAACGATGGG
>CANHON010000046.1 GCA_947462115.1 Deltaproteobacteria bacterium
CTTCTTGCCTTTTTTGCCCTTCTTTTTTCCGCCTTTGACCTTGCCTTTGGTGGCAGGCGGGTTGTAGCCCAGCGCGAGGCCGAAGCCCGACTCGTTGCCGCCCGAGGTGATGCGGTACTGGTAGTTGACGCCGACCCGCAGCTCGGAGATCCCCACGCTCGCGCCGGCGAGGTAGCGGAACTCGTCGCCAAAGCCGGCCGGGCCCTCCGCCTTCGCCCAGTTGACGCCGGGCCGCGCGTCGCCGAAGTACCAGGAGGGCTCGACGCCCACATAGGCCGAGATGTCTCCTTTGCTCGCGTTGGCCAGCAGCGGCGCCGACACGCCGGAGGTGGGCTCCAACACATAGCCGGCGACCGTGTATTGGTTGCGGAAGAAGTCAGGCCCGAACGACAGGCCCACGTGCCGCCAAGCGGGGCCCAAGAAGGAGCCGAGCCGCATCTCCCATCCGCTGAGATCGCTGGCGCTGAGCAGGTAGTCACCGGCGACCCGGGTCTGCCCTTGCAGGCGGGGCAGCCGCTTGGACAGCTCCCAGTAGTTGAAGCCGGCGCGCGCGCCGAGGGAGGCGGCGGCCACGGTCTGCCCGTTGTTGGTCCAGCTGCTGGCGCCGAAGGCCGGCTTGGCGAAGGCCTGGTGCTGCCAGTCGCGGCCGAGGGGGCCAGCGGCGGCCGGCGCGCTCCAGGCGGCGGCGAGCCCGAGGGCTGCGGCGATCAGGCGAGGGGCGGCGGTTCGCCCGGCTGCGGAGGGGGTCATGGAGGCTCCCGAAGGGCGTTGCTGGGGCCCGTCCGTCAGGCCCCCGATAGCCGCGCCGCGGACGACGCGCCTGCGCTACCATTCTCTCCGATGCCCGACCTGACCGCACCCCACGGCAATTTTCGCACGAGCGATGACGCGGAGCGCCGCGCGTCGCGGGTGCTCGGCGGGGGCGCCCACGTCACCGTGTGGGCGCGGACCGAGGCCGGCGGCGAGCTCGTCGAGAAGCGTGCGCTGGACGCCGATGGCCGCGCTGCGCTCCGCGCGGAGGCCGATCGCATGCTGCGGGCAGGGGACGGCGTCGTGCCCGCGCTGCACAGCGAAGATCCCGATGGGGGCTGGCTTCGCATGGCCCGGGCGCGGGGGGCGCCGCTCCACCAGTGGGCCCGGGGGCGCTCGACGGCTGAGCGCCGCGCGGCCCTCGTGGCGCTCGCCCGCGCGGTGGCCGCTCTCCACGCCCGCGGCGTCCAGCTCGGGGACCTCAAGCCAGAGCACGTCCGGGTCAGCCCGCGGCTCGACGGCGCGATCGACGTGCAGATCATCGATCTCGGCGCGGGTGATCAAGCGGGGCGCTGCTTTGGCAGCCCCGGCTTCGCGGCCCCGGAGCGCCTCGGGGGCGCCCCCCTGCGGCCGCCGGCGGACGCCTACGCGCTGGGGGCCATCGCGTGGCAGGTGTGGACCGGCGCGCCGCCGCCGGTGCTGTGGGGCGCGCCGCCCCCGGACCCGCGCGGCCCTCACTTGGCGCTGTCTGACGCTGAAGTGGTGCTGCTGTGGGGGCTGCTCGCGCCCGATCCCCAGGCTCGGCCCTCGGCGGCGGCAGCGGCGGCGCGGTGGGCCGCCCCGGGCGCAGCGGCCGCGGCGCTGCCGGCGGCGATCGGGCGGGCGCTGCAGCGCTGGTCCGCGGAGACGGGGCCGCTGCACGTCGGTCCGGCGGGATCGCCCTTGCTGCCGCGCGTGCTGGTCCTCGCGGCGGCCCTGGCCGGGTGGCGCGGTCGGTCGCTGCGTGTCCGTTGGGCGTCGCAGCCCGAGGTTGACGTGCTGGAGATTATCCTCGCCCCCGGCGGCTTCGGGTTGGCCCGGCTGCCGGTGGTGGACCCGAGGCTGGCCGAGCGGGCCCGCGGCGCCCTGCGCGCCGGTCTGGACACGGCGGCGCTGCTCCGGCAGGGGATGGACCTCGGGCAGCAGGAGCTGATCGGCCTGCTGGAGGGCCTCGTCGACCTCGGCGCGCTCGAGGAGGGCGCCGACGGGCGGCTCCGCTGGCTCGGCCCCTGATCGGCGGGGTGATTGCTTCGTTCAGCCCTGGGCGTCGAGGAAGGCGCCCAGCGAGCCGTTCACGCGCTCAAGGTTGGGCGTGACCAGCTTGACGATGAACTCCTCGACCTTGGGGGCGATCCGGCCGGCGAGCAGCTTGGGCACGCCGGGCACGTCGCGGATCGCGATCTGCAGGTCGCCGGTGAGCAGCACCCGGGTGCCGGCGCCGTCGGCGATGAACTGGTTGCGGCCGCTGCACTTCACGCCCTCGCGGAAGGTGGGGACGATGAGCGTCCAGTCGACCCAGGTGTTCTGATCGTCCCACTCCGCGTGATCTTCCCAGTACAGCCACTCGGGCTTGACGATGCCCTGGGCGACCTTGGGGATGTTGTTCTTGGCGTGCCAGACGTTGATCAGCCGCGGGCCCTTGGGACCTTGGGCGCGGCTTCGGACCTCGATGCGGTCGATGTCGGGCATATAGGCGGCGATCTCGGGCATACGGTCACGGTAGGTGGCGTAGACCGTCGCGAGGGGGTGGCGGAGGCGGCTCTCAGAGTGGATCTTCATGGGGGCTCCCCGGTGTGCGCCGGGGCGGATACCCACGGGCGCTCATGCGCGCCACCACCCTGCACATCTGCCCGAGCCCCGACCTGTCCCCCTCGGTCCTGCAGGATCGGGCCGACACCGCCGCGGAGCTCGCCGCTATGCTCGGTGAAGATCCGCTGGGCAACGCCTATCTGCTCCACCGCTCGGAGCTGGCCGCCGCCGGGCTCGGCCAGTCGGCCCCAGGCGAGGCGCCGGACCGCTGGCTGGGCGCCCGGGACGCCATCGGCCGGCTGGTGGCCGCGGCGCTCGTTCGCCGGCCGGAGATGGGCGAGGCCGCGCTGATGTTCTGCCCCACCGGGTCCTTGGCGGGCTGCGAGGCCATCGGCCAGCGGGTGGCCATGGACGGCGGGGCGCTCATCATGGTCGGGCCGCGGGAGAGCGCCGACGCCGCGTGGCTCGGCATGGGCAGCCCGCCCTTCCGCGTCTCCTACGATCAGCGCCTCTACGTCGCGGAGGCCGCCTCGGCCGGGCCCCGCCTCGCGGTTCACCGACCCATGCGGGCCGAGCTCGATCAGCTCGTCCAGATGGACCTCGGCATGCTCGCTGAGGACCTCGGCATCTCCGCCGATCGCATTGATCTCGAGGCCATGGAGGCCCGGGTGCTCGCGCGCCTGGAGGCGGGCACGCTGCGGGTCGCCCACGGAGATGACGGCCTGGTGTGCTTTCTCATCGATGTGTCTCGCTGTGGGCGCTTCGGCGCGCAGCTCGGCGGCACCTATGTGCTGCCCGCCCAGCGGGGCCAGGGCATCTGCGCGCGGGCGGTCCGCAGCCTGCTCGACGAGCTGTGCGTCGGGGGCGCGGCCGTCACCTTGCACGTGAACGAGGCGAACATACCGGCTTGGCGGGCCTATGAGCGCGCCGGCATGCGGCCGGTTCGGCCCTTTCGGTTGTTCTCGGTCTGAGCGCGCTGCGGCCCGCGCGGCCGGGTAGTCTCCGCCAGCCGGAGGACACCCCCATGCGCCTGACCCCGCTCCTGAGGCCGCGCTGGGCCTTCCCCACGTCGCTGCTCGCGCTCGCGCTGCTGTCCCTGGCCCCCGCTGCGGCCGCCGGGGCCGGGCTTCGGGAGCCGGACTGCGGCGCGCTCGGGCCCGCCGAGCCTGCGGCCCTCGACCTCGCCTTCGCGGACGCCCTGGTGGTGCGGCTGGTGGACGGTCGGTTGACGAGCTTGGCTCACCCTGAGCACAATCAAGCCCTGCAGGCTCTTCAGCGCGAGGTCGAGGCCCGGGTGGGGCCGTTGGTCCCGGCCTATGCCGGGCGCGAAGCGGCGGTGGCGTCGGTGCTTCGGCGCGCCGCCGCCCGAACGGGCGCCCCCCAGCCAGACCTGCTGGGCCTGTTCACGGCGCGGGCCCCCGCCGCGGAGCTCCAGGCGCTCGAGCCGCTCCGACGCTCGGCCGAGCAGCGGGGCTTGCTCGCCTACAGCTTTTTGCGGCGGGTGAAGGCGCCGCCGCCGGGGGATCTCGGCAGCGCCACCCCCGACTACACCGACCGGCAGGACTACCTCGACGGGGAGGTGGGCATCGACGCTGCGCGCGCCTGGGCGCTCGGCTACCACGGCGAGGGCATCGGGCTTGCCGACGTCGAGTATGGCTGGAACCTCAGCCACGAGGACCTGATGGACCGGGGGGCGGTGGTGGAGGCCGGGCAGACGGTGCCGAGCTTCGTGGCCGAGTACGGCTGGGACCAGCACGGCACCGCGGTCTTCGGTGAGCTCGGCGCCGCCCCTAACGACTACGGAGTGACGGGGATCGCCTATGCATCGCCGATCTCGCTGTATCCGGAGTGGTCCGACGAGCAGCCCGATCGACGCCCCGCCGCCATCGCGAGCGCCGTGGCCGACCATGTGGAGGGCGACGTGGTGCTGCTGGAGATGCAGCTCGGCTACGTCTGCGAGGCTTGCTACGGGCCGGCCGAGCTCGACCCGAGCGTGTGGCGCGCCGTCCGCGCGGGCGTGGACGCCGGGGTCGTGATCGTGGCGGCGGCGGGGAATGGCGGCGAAGACCTCGATGGCGTTCCGTACAACGCCTACCGGGACCGCGGGGACTCTGGCGCCATCATGGTCGGCGCCGGCTCCAGCGACGGGCTGCACGACGCGCTCTCCTTCTCGACCCATGGCGCCGGCGTGCACCTGCAGGGCTGGGGAGAGGACGTCTTCACCACCGGCTATGGCTGGTACAGCCAGATCGATGGCAGCAACGATCAGGCCTATATCAATGCGTTCTCGGGCACCAGCTCCGCTAGCCCCATCGTGGCCGGGGCCGCCGCGCTGGTGCAGTCGGCCGCCTTGGCGCTGCTCGGGGCGCCGCTGCCGCCGGCGGAGCTCCGCGCCCTCCTCATCGAGCGGGGGCGCCCCCAGGGGGTCGGCGAGCCCATCGGCCCGGCCCCGGATGTGATCGCGTCCATCCAGGCCTTTGACGCCGATCTCGACGGGGTCGCGGGCGCCGACTGGGGCGGCGAGGACTGCGATGACGGCGACCCGCAGGCCGCGCCCGGCCGCGCCGAGGTCTGGTACGACGGGGTGGACAACGACTGCCTCGGCGGGGACGACTTCGACCAAGATGACGATGGCTACGCTTTTGGCGACGACTGTGACGACCAAGACCCGGCGGTTGGGCGCTGCAAAGGGGGCGGGAGCGGCGGTCGCCCGGTGGGCTGCGCTTCGGCCCCGCTCGGCGGTGGGGTCGGCTCGGGCGCCGCCTTGGCCTTGCTGCTCGCCTTCGCCCGGCGGGGGCCGCGCCGCGACAGGGGGACGGGCGCGGCTTAGGCGGGGCGCCCACCCGGAGCCCCCATGGCCAAGCGCCCCGCCCCCCAAGGCCCGCCCCCTGAGCGCCTCAGCGTCTCCAAGCTCGGAAAACGCCGCAACCGCGAGGCTGTGCTGCCGCCCGAGGCGCTGCTGCCCGAGCTGACCCTCGGCGGTGACCCCAGCCAGCGGGTCGCCGGGCCGCCGCCGCCCTTGGCCCTGCGCACCCACGGCGATGAGGGCCTGTCGCTGGTCCTGGCCGACGCGGTGGCCGCCAGCGGTCGAAGTGAGCGTGCCACGCATGGTTTTCATGCCTACCCCGCGGGCATGCACCCGGACTGCGCCCGCGCCGTCATCGCGGCCTGCCCGGGCCCGGTGCACGACCCCTTCTGCGGCGGCGGCACCGTCCTGGTCGAGGCCGCGCTGGCCGGTCGGGCCTCCTCGGGCACCGATCTGAGCCCCATCGCCCTGCTGGTGGCAGGCGCGCGCACCGCGGACCCTGGCCTCGCCGGACCCCTCCGCGCGGCCTCCCGCCGCATCGCCGCCGCGGGGCAGCTCCGCAGCCCGGTGGAGCCGGGCGATGAGCGCCTGCAGGAGTGGTACGAGCCGCACGTCCACGACGAGCTCGCCCGGATGATGGCCCTGATCGTGGCGGAGGCCGAGCCCCTCCGGTCGCTGCTCGAGGCGGTGTTCTCCAGCGTGGTCGTCAAGGCGAGCTACCGCGAGAGCGACACGAGCAACCGGCGCGTCGTCTCGCACCGGCCGCCGGGCACCACCTCGGTGCTGTTCCACAAAAAGGCGCGAGAGCTCGCCCGCAAACTCGAAGAGCTGCCCCCGCACGAGGCCCCGCGCCTTCGGCTCGCGGACGCCCGGCGCCGCGGCCCGCCTCCGGGTACCGGCATCGTCATCACCTCGCCGCCCTACCCCGGCGTCTACGACTACCTGCCGATGCAGCAGCTCCGCCTCGCCTGGCTGGGCCTCGACCCGGGCCGCGGCTTGGCGGCCGAGGTGGGCAGCCGCCGCAGCTTCCGCGCGCTGGGCCGCGCCGAGGCCCTCACCCAATGGCGGGCCGACACCGCGGAGTGGATCGCCTGCCAAGGCGAGGCCCTTGAGTCCGGCGCGCGCCTCGCGATCGTCGTCGGCGACGGGCTGGTGGGCGATCGGCCGGTGGACGCCTTGGGCCCCACGGTCGAGGCCATGCGCCTCGCCGGCTTGGAGATCGTGGCCCGGGCCAGCGCCGACCGCGCCGACCACGCCCGAGACACGCTCCGCACCGAGCACATCGTCCTCGGCGAGAAGCGGGCCCGGGTCAGCGCGCAGCCGAAGCCCGCCGCCACCTGAGGCCCCGCGCCCGGTAGGCTCGACGGCAGGAGGTTCGCCTGTGCCGCCCGATCCCTCGACCGCCGCGCCGCCCCGCCCGCCCCCGTCCGCGGCCCTGCCTGCGGGGATCTCCGTCGACGAGCTGCGGGCCTCCCTGCTGCTCCGCGCCCGCGCCCGGCTCTCGGCCCTGCCTGACGCCGATGTCGCGGATCTGCTGTCGGAGGCGGTGTTCTTGGAGCGCCGCCGCTTCGCGGACGCCCGGGGCGGGCTCAGCCCCGAGGACGAGGACGAGCGCCGGGCGGTCGAGCGGGCGTCTCGGGCCGTGCACCTCAGCCGCCGGGAGCAGGAGGCGGCCCTGCTGGCGCTGGTCGACGACTACGTGGGCCAGATCCACAACCGCTTCTCGCCCCGCACCTACCGCTTCGCCACCACGGTCTTGCCGGGCGGCTTGTCCCGCCTGCTCCAAGCCGGCGAGCTGCGCGGGCTGGTCGGCGGCGCCCACGATCCGCTGCAGCGCATCCGCATCGAAGGAGACCTTCCGCGACTCCAGCGGCTGGTCCGCAGCCATACGCTGATGCTGACGCCCACCCACCTGTCCAACCTCGACAGCCCCCTCATCGGCTACGCGCTCTACGCCGCCGGGCTGCCGCCGTTCATCTATGGCGCAGGGCTCAATCTTTTCAGCAATCCGCTGATGGCCTTCTTCATGTCGCGGCTGGGCGCCTACACGGTCGATCGCCGAAAGCGGCACCAGCTCTACAAGGACACGCTCAAGGACTACTCCACCGAGAGCGTGCTGCGCGGCCGGCACTCCTTGTTCTTCCCCGGCGGCACCCGGGCCCGCAGCGGCGAGGTCGAGCAGGGCGTGAAGAAGGGCCTGCTGGGCACGGGGCTCATCGCTTGGCAGGAGGCCCTCCGCATCGAGCGCGCCGGCGGACCCAAGGCCCGCGACGTGCTGGTGGTCCCCTGCACGCTCACCTACGCGATGGTGCTGGAGGCCGAGACCCTCATCGAGGACGCCCTCAAGGAGAGCGGTCAGCGGCGCTACATCATCAGCGACGACGCGTTCAGCGAGCCGCGCACCATCGCCACCTTCGCGCAGCAGATCTTGGCCCTCGACGCCAGCGTGATCGTGCGCTTCGGCGATCCGGTTGACCTGTTTGGAAACCCGGTGGATGAGGCCGGCCGCAGCCTCGGGCACGCCGGCGAGCCCATCGACCCCCGCGCCTATGTGTGCGACGCCGAAGGGGTGGTCCAGGAGGACCCCCAGCGGGATCGGGTCTACACCGCGGCCCTGTCGCGGGCCCTGGTCCAGGCCTGGAGCCGCGACAACACCGCGATGGAGACCCACCTCGCGGCCTTCGCGGCCTACCGCCTGCTCTGCCTGCGCACCCCGCGGCGCAGCACCTGGGAGCGCATGTTCTTGTCGGAGGAGGAGCGGACCCTGCCAAGGTCGGCCCTGCTCGCGGCGATCGGCGCGCTCCGCGACCGCCTGGACGCGCTCGTCTCGGCCGGGCAGCTCCGCGCCGCGCTGCCCGAGGGCCCGAAGCGCGACGCCGAGACGCTGTCGCTGGCCCTCGACCGCTTCGGGCGCTTTCACCGCGAGGCGTGCCTGTCGGCGGTCGGCGCCGACGGCGTGCGGGTCGCCCCGAAGCTCGCGCTGTACTACTCCAACCGTCTCGCTCACTATGGCCTGCAGGACGTTGCTTTAGACGTGCCCGCCGCGCCTCGACCCCTCGTGGAGTCCCCATGAACGTCGCGATCCTCGGCAGCGGCCAGTGGGGCCGCTCGCTCGCCATGCTCACCGCAGAGGCCGGTCACCAGCCGATGATGGGCTACCGCGGCGACCCGCCCCGCGGCTTTCAGGGCAGCCCCAACCTCGCCGCCCTCTGCCGAGAGGTGGAGCTGGTCATCGTCGCCGTGCCTGCCCACGAGGTGCGGGGCCTGCTGGACGTGGCGCGCCCGGGCCCCCAGAACCGCGTGGTGCTGGCCACCCGGGGCCTCGAGCCCGAGACCGGGCGCTGGCTCAGCCAGGTGGTGCTCGACGAGACGAGCTGCCTGCGGGTGGGCGCCCTGGCGGGCCCGGCCATCGCCTCGGAGATCTCCGCGCGTCGGCCCTCGGCCATGGTGGCGGCCTCGGCCTTTGACGAGGTCGCGGCCCTCACCCAAAAGGCGCTGCACAGCCCGATCTGCCGCATCTACACCTCCAATGACCTCGTCGGTGTGGAGATGGCCGGCGCGCTCGTGCGGGTGCTCGCCGTCGCCGTTGGCGTCGCTGACGCGCTTCAGCTCGGGGTCGGCGTGCAGGCGGTGGTCGTCACCCGCGGCCTCGCCGAGGGTCGGCGGTTGGGGAAGGCCCTGGGCGCGGCCGAGGGCACCTTCTCCGGCCTGTCTGGGGTGGGCGAGCTGGTGGCGGCCGGCAAGCACCCCGAGCACCCGGGGACCTCGGTCGGAAAGCGCCTCGCCGTGCAGGGGGGCGCCGATGAGGGCATCGCCCGGGAGGCCGCGGCGCTGCTGACCTTGGCCAAGCGCTACAAGGTGAACCTGCCGCTGACCGAGGCCGTGGGCGCGATCGCCGCCGGCAAGATCAAGCCCCGGCTCGCCATCGACATGCTGATGCGCCGCGAGGCCACCTCGGAGTGAGCGCGGGCCCAGGCTCGCCCCGGACGACGTGCAGGGCGTCGCCTTGGGCGAGCGGGGTGGCTCAGCCCCGGCCGGTCTGCTGGTGCAGGGCCTCGGCGAGGGCGTCGAGGGCCGCGCTGCCGTCGAAGGCGCGGGGGGCGCCGTCGCGGGTGGCCTCTGCCGATCGGGCGCGCTCGCCCGGGTCGTGGGCCAAGGACAGCGCGCGGCGCACATAGTCGGCGTCGCTGTGGCCGACGGTGTGCCCGAGGCCGATGGTCTCCAGGATGGCGGCGCTGTGGCGGGCCCGCAGGGTCGGGCCCCACCGGCAGACCACCGGCTGGCCCTGGGCCACCGCCTCCAGGGTGGTGTTGCCCCCGCTCCAGCCAGGCCCGTCGAGGATGACGTCCGCTGCGGCGATCAGCGCGAGGAACCGGGGCTGGGCCTGCTGGGGCACGAGCTGCACTTGCTCGGCCCGGGCGCCCTGGGCCCGCAGCGCGGCGCGGAGGCGGTCGGCGAAGCGGGCGGTGGCGGCGGCGCTCGGGTGGGCCACAAAAGCGAGGGTGGCCTCGGGCGCCCCGGCGGCGATCTGCGCGAAAATGGCGTCGTGCTCGGGCCTCAGCTTGAACAAGGACTGCAGGCAAAGGAGCAGCGGCCCGTCGATCGGCAGGCCCAGCGCCCCGCGGTCGGCGGGCAGGGCGGCGGGCGGGCGGGCGTAGGCGATGGACAGCCCCGGCAGCCGGAGCAGCGCCTCGGTGTAGGCGGCCTGGCCCTCGGGCGGCTCCATGGCCGCGCTGCTGAAGAACCAATCCACCGTCGGCAGGCCGGAGGTGATGGGGTGGCCCCAGCCCATCGCCTGCACCGGCGCGCAGCGGGCCGCCGCGACCCAGGCAGTGTCGAGGTCCATGCCCAGCTCGGGGAAAAGGAGCGCGTCGAGCTGAAGGCCTCGCAGGTGGTCAATCTGAGCGAGGGCTGGCCCCGGCAGGTGGTGGAGCTGGACGCCCGCTGCGCCCAAGGCCGCGGTGGCCGCGTCCGCCCTGCTCCCGGAGTGCAGGGCATGGACCTCGACCCCCCGGGCGGCGAGCCCGCTGGCCCAGCCCGAGAACAAGCGGCCGACCGTGTGCCGGCGGAAAAAGGCGCTGGCGAAGCCCACCCGGAGCCCGCGGCCCGACCGCGCGGGGGGCGGCGCGCAGAGGCGGGGGTGGGCGGCCCGGGCGATCCCGGCGACGACTGCGCCCAGGGCCTCTTGGGCCGGACGGGCGTCCTCGACGAGGTAGTGCAGCGGAAAAGCGGGCTCGATGGCGCCCCATTGGGCGGCCGCTGGCGCAGCTTCGCCCGCGGCCCGGAGCTCCGCGAGGTCGGCCCACCACCGGCGGACGGAGGCGCGCTCGGCCTCCACGTCGGGGTGGATGGTGGGCAACATCTGCAGGCGGGCCCAGGCCCAGCGCCAGGCGGCGGGCGCGGCGGCGGGCGGCGGCAAGGTGGCGAGCAGGGCGCGGCCGGCCTCGGTCTGGTCGGCCCGGTCGAGCGCGTGGGCGAGCTCGAAGGTCAGCTCGGCCCGGCCCGGCTCCGCTTCGAGCGCCCGGCGCCGGAGATCCAGCGCCTCCGCCTCGGCCTGGCGGTTGGTGGCCGCGGCCGCGAGGTTGCGCAGGCTCGGGACGTGCGCGGGCTGCTCCTCCAAAATGCTGCGCCAGAGGGCCTCCGCCCGCTCGCGCTGGTCCAGGCGCCACGACAGGCGGGCCAGCAGCGCGCGGTGGTCGAGGGAGGCGGGCGCGGCGGCGTGGGCGCGGGCGGCGGCGGCGGCGGCCTCCTCAAAGCGGCGCATGGCCTCGGCCTGGAGCGCGTGATCGGCCTGCAGGCGGTCATCTTCGGGGAAGCGGCTGCCCGCGGCCCGCAGCAGGCCGAGCGCGCCCTCGGCCTCGCCGATCCGCAGCAGCCAGCGGGCTTGTTGGCCGGCTTCGGCGGCGGTGGCGGGCGGGCGCCGGAGCAGGACGCTGAGGCCGAGGCGGAGCAGCCGGGGGTCGGCCCAGGCGTCCCCGGCCGCGCAGAGCGTGGACAGCAGCTCGGGATCTTCAGGGGGCCCCGCGGGAAAGAGCGCCAGCAGGGCGTTCAGATCGGCCGGGCGGGCGGCGCGCAGGGCTTGGGCGGCCATGCGGCGGGCGAGCGGCAGGGGCGGCGGCGGGCGGCTCATGGATCGATCCGGCAGCGGACATCGTCGTGGTGGGGCTGGTTCTCCGGCGGAGCTGCGGTGGGGCGGACCAGGGCCTCGCCGTCGGCGCTGGCCCGGAGCGCCCGCCGCACCTCCCAGCCGGCCCAGGCCCGCTGGAGGTCTCCGGCCCGGTGCGCCGCGGCGGCGCTGAGCAGGGCGTTGGTCAACAACAGCGCCGCCAACGTGATCTTGGCGCCTCGGCTGGCGGGGGCCGCGCTCATAGGGCGCCGGGCAGCGCGTTGGGCTGCGGGGGGTGCGGGCTGAGGCTTCGCAGCGCGAGGTCGAGCTCGGCGAGGTCGAGGGCGCCGTCTTGGTCGAGGTCGAAGCGCAGGCTCGGGCCCAAGCGATCGGCGTGCCGGCGCAGCTCCTCGCCGTTGACCCGCCCGTCGCCGTCGTCGTCGAGCAGGCGAAGCAGGGCCCCTGTGCTCGCTGGGGCGGCGGGCGCGGGCGCGCCATCGCCCAGGGCCAGCGCGGCGCTGATCAGAAGGCCAAGCCCCAGCGCGCCGATCCCTCCGAGCATCAACGGCTCTGCGCGCATGGTGGGGGCTCCGTGGGCGCCGTGGGCCTCGGGCGGCGCGGCGTACGGGGAGGGTAGCACGGCCGCGGGGCTGTTCAGCGTGCTCGGTGAGAGTGGCCTCTGCAGCGACATTCTATCGCGGCGTCACGAGGTAGAGCAGCTCCTGGTTCCGGGTGTGGCTGACCGCCCCGACCCGCTCGCCCTTGGGGTTGTAGATCCCGATCTGGGCGCCCACGTAGCGGGGGTGATCGATGACGGTGACCTGCACCTGCCCGCGGCCGGTGAGCAGGGCCTCCAGCTCGGCCCGGCCCAAGAAGCCCTCGTCGCTGAACGAGACGAGCAGGTGGGGCGCCCGGGCGGCCTCGACCACCTGCCGAAGCGCGCCGAGGGCCTCGCGCTTGCGGTTGAAGGGGCTCTTTCGGGTGCGGCAGTCGAGGCGCTTGCGGGCGACGCCGTAGACCTCGGGTTGATCCCACCGGATCAGCGTCTCCCATATGTGGTAGTTCCCGAGGTATTGGTGCTGGTTGTAGGGCGGGTCGAGGTAGAGCAGGTCCACGTCCAGCGCCGCAGCGGCCTCGGCCGCCTCCAGCTGGGTCGCGGCGCCGGGCCCCGCGGGCGCCCGGGGGAGCAGGGCGGGCAGCCGGAGCTCGATGGGCTTGGCCGACCGCGCCGACCACCCCTTGAGGTAGGCCATCTGCACGCCGGTGGTCGAGTCGACCCGATCCGCCGCCTCCATCAAAGAGACGAGCAGCACGGCCTCCAGGGTGGGGTGCAGGTCCATCTGGGCGACGCGGTGGCGCATGGCCTCGATGCGCGCGGCGTTGTCCGGCTGGAAGAACCGGGCCTCCTCGCTGTAGGTGCGGGTGAACCAGCCGGCCTCGCCGGGGAGGGCGTTGAGCTCGTCGATCAGGGCGGCGGCCGGCTCCGCCCAGTCCTCGGCGTCGGCGGCGACGTAGCAGCGGGCCAGGGTGGCGGCGTAGGCGTTGTGGTCATTGGCGAAAACAGCGTACCCAGAGCTTTTCAGCGCGTGACCCACCCGGCTCGTGCCAGAGAACAGATCACCCACCCGCTGCAGGTCGGGGACGGAGCGGATCTGCTCGAGCAGGGCGGGGATCAGGAGCCGCTTGGACCCCAGGTACTTGATCATTGTGCGCACCCCCTCGGTGTCCCTATGGGCTTGGGCAGCGGCCCACCAGGGGGGCGGCGCGTGGGGAGCTGGCCGGCTAAGTGGCGGGGATGACTACCGAACAGAAGCCCGTCCGCCTCTCGCCCATCCCCCCGCCGCCGCCGGAGCAGCGCGCCGCCCGCGGCGCCGCCTTCGCGGACCCTGGCGAGAAGCGTGGACGCTACCACTTGCCCGCCTCCTTGGAGAGCGGCAGCCCGGTCGGCTACCGCACCCGCCCGGCGCTGACGGCGGCAGAGGGCGCGCAGGCCGCTGCACTGCTGTCCATGGCCCCGCCGACGGCTTTTGTCGCGGGCGCCGCCCCCACGGAGGGCGAGCTGTTCGACGAGGCCAGCCTCGGCGTGCTCTCCGCCCGCCAGTCCACCAACTACCGTGGCCAGCGGCAGCTGACGGTGGGCCCCGAGGACAGCGCCAAGCTCGCTATTTTGGTGGGGGCGCTCAGCGGCGTCGAGGCCCCGCCGCCCACGGGCGCCGCCTACGGCCACATCGCGCTGTGTCGGCCCTACCGCACGCCCTTCACCTTCTTGCTCACCTTCGTGGGGCACAAGGCCTGGCGCAGCCTCGTCACGGTGCCGATCCGCGCCTGGAACAAGCGCCAGCACCACCAAGACGACATCCCCACCATCGGCTTCCTCAAGGACCTGCACGTGGGCATCTGGGCCGACGCGGTCGAGCGGGCGGCGCTGCTGGCCTCGGGCGGGGCCCGGCGCGCCTGGGTGAGCCTGCGCCCCTTCACCGCGGCCCAGACAGGGGCAGCGGGCGAGGCCCTCCGGGAGATCGAGCTGCTCGCCGGGCTCAGCGCCGAAGACCGCCGGCTGGGCTGGCGGGTCTGCTTTGTGGCCCTGGTGGGTGCGGTGGCCGAGCCGAGCCCGGTCGATCCCGCCACCTGCCGAAAGCTCGGCGCCACCCTGCTCTCTCTGCGCTCCGAGCGCATCCAGCCCGGCGTCAACGCCGAGCCCAAGGCGCCGCCGGCCTACCAAGCCCGCCAAGACATGGACGTGCCGCCCGAGCTCGTCGAGATGGCGGGGCGCGCGGGCTACAACGCCTTCTGCCGGTGGACCGGGGTCGATCGCGAGGCCGCCAAGCGCTTGCTGCTGCTCGACCGCATCGACGTGCTGACGCCCGGCGGCAAAGAGCGCCTGCGCGAGATCCGGTCCGAGCTCGAGGCCGTCACCGACCGCCTCGTCGAAGATCTGCCGCTGTGGGCCGATCTGCCCATGGGCAAGGCGCTGTCCAAGAACGCCGCCAAGGGCCGCAAGGCCTTCGCCCTGGCCGGCCAGCGCATCTACGTCGGCGGCCTGTCCCGCCCGGAGGTTGAGGCGGCGGGCCTCGACTTCACCCACGCGGTGCGGGCCTTCGGCGCGGCCGCCGCCCGCTCGGCCTTGGTCTGCGAGCTCGCCGGCTGCCTCGAGCGACCCGAGGGCTGCGACCTGCTCGCTGGCATCTGCCTCATGGCGGGCCCGGTCAACCAAAACGACATCGGCAAGCAGTTTCAGGGCCGGGCCGACCTGCTCGACCGGGCCTTCGCCGGCCGCAGCCCCACCAGCTTGCTCGTGTGGACGCTCAAGGCCAAGACCGTCGCCGACCCCATCGGCAACGAAGAGCAGCTCATGAACGCCGCCCAGAAGGGCGCTTTGGTGGATCTGCGCGCGGCCCCCCACGAGGTCGTGGCCCTGCGCCTCGGCGGCCAGCGGGTGCCCATGCGCCTCGCCGAGGGCCAGACCAACGCCGAGCGCGCATTCGCCGACGTCGGCAACTTCGTCACCGACCCAGGCGGGCAGGACATCCCCGGCAACCGCGGCGCGCCCTGGCCGGCGGACCGCTCCGCCGCCAAGCCCTGGGGCTGAAGCTCCGAAATAGCGTCCCGCGAAGGAAGCTCGTCGGTCAGCTCCGCTGCAGCCCCGCGCCCGTGGCCGGCAAGGCCATCGCCGCGCCCTCGCGCTGCCCCCGGGCATAGCCCTGGGCGTCCACGCGCAGGCCGCGCCCCGGGCGCAGCTTCAGGTGCTGCTCGGCCCAGCCTTCGACCCGCTCGGCCCGGGCCAGCGCGTCGGCCCGCAGCAGGGCGGCCCCGGGGGCCTCCTCCGCGGCGGCAGGGGGCGGCCCCGACAGGCGCCGCAGCACCTCTTCGGCGGCGCCCACCCGGAAGGCCTCGTGCCAGTCGCGGTCACGGCCGGCGCCGTGCGTGGCGCTGAGCCACTCCAGCCGCGGCGCGAGCCAGCCGAACAGGGTCTGCACCACGCGCAGGTCGTCGGCGGCCCCGGCCACCATCAGCGCCGTCTCGCGCCCGAGCTCGGCCGACCACGCCATGCAGCCCTGCTGCGCCGCCAAGCCCGCCGCCAGCGCCGCGCGCCACTTGCGCGGCCGCTTTGCCCGCTCAAGCTCGATCTTTTCGACCTGCTCGACGCTCTTTTGGGCCTCCGCCCGAGCCGCGAGCAGCCCCTCGAGCCGGTGGGCGTCGATGAGGGCCTGGGCCCGCGCGGCGGCCAGCGCCGCCTCGTGCACGTTGCTGGAGCCCGCCAAGGCCAGCAGCTTCTCGACCTTGTCGATGAGGGCGTCGGTGCGAGACATGGGCGGCTCCGGGGGCCGGCGCCCTTAGCGCGGCGCGGGCCGGGCGGGCGCGGCGGCGGCGGCGCGGATAGCCGGCCGGCGGAAGCGTTTGCTAGGCTGGTGCCGGCCCCGGCCTTCAAAGCCGGTGGGGTGCGCTGAGAGGCGATGTCCGGTGAGTTCGATTCTCATACGCTTCCGCCACTTATCGTGGGGTACGTTGTTTTCGGCAAGGGAAGGCGTTTTTTGGCCCTTTTTGGTGGTACGGTTCGCCGAAAACGACCTTGAAGCAGGTGCATTTTCGGTGGTTCTGGTGGTAGCGCGAGGCGGCGGAGCTGCGCTTCGGTAGCTAGCGGTCGCGCTCATGCCCGTGCTCCACAGGGTACAGCGGGACGCTTGCCCCCGCCTCGACCCACCGCCCAGCCCCGCTGCCTTAGGGCGGGCACACCTGCCCGTACCAGGCCTCAAGCTCGGCCCCGGGGCAGCGCAGCCGCATCCGCAGCGCGCCCTCCATCGCCGCGAGCACCGGCGGACCGAGCTCCTGGAAGGGGGCCGACTCCCGGCCCGCGAGCTGGTCAGCCGCGGCGGCCTGGGCAGCGGCGCGCGCGGCCTCCCAGTCTTCGTTCTGCAGCATCGGGGCGAGGGCATCGACCAGCTCGTCAATGTCGGCGGGGCCCAGCGGCTCGTTGTAGCAGCGGTCCTCGGCGAGCGCCGCCTCCATGTCGGCCACGGCGCCGCCCACGGCCTGCACGTAGTCTTGGGCCACGCTGTCGGGCGTGACGCAGTCCTCGATCGGCCGGTCGGCGCAGCCCTCGATGACCGCGGCGAGCTCGGGCGACCAGAGGCCGCGGTTGTAGGCGAGCGCCAGCAGCTTCTCGGTGGCCTGGGGGTCGGCGGCCGCGGCCACCCAGGCGTCGGGGTCGGCGGCGCCGGCGTTCTCCAGCATCGCCCAGGTGAACACGCTGAACAGGCCCGCGGCGAGCATGCTGGGCTCGACGTTGTCGCGCCCGGTGGTCGCCTGGTCTGCGCTGGAGATCACGTCGGCGTGGCCCACCGCTTCGCAGTCGAGGGCGCCCGGGTACATCCGGCAGAGCTCGATCCAGGCGGTCGTCGATTCGAGCTGCAGGCAGCCGTCGTGGTCGGCCGCGGCCTGCCGGGCGTAGGTGCGGCCGCTGACCGGGTCGGGCAGGGCGGTGTCGGAGCAGCCGAGGAAGCTCTCTTTGAGGGCGGTCGACCACAGCCAGCTCGGCCGGATGCGCAGCGAGATGCCGTCGTCGGCGAGGTCGCCGCTGCGCTGCCACACCCAGGCGCTGGCGAGGGCCCAGCTCGGCCGCGGCACGTAGAAGGTCACCCCGCGCTCGCCCCAGACCGGGCCCGAGATCGCGACCTGGTCGGGCACCGGCAGCGGGCAGGCGCCGCTCTCGGCCTCGCCCTCGCCCCCGCCGCCGTCGCCCCCGGTACCTCCACCGTCGCCCCCGGCATCGCCGCCGCCGTCGTCGACTCCACCGTCGCCTGCGCCATCTTCGGCCCCGGGCTCGGCGCTGTCGGGGCTGAGCTTGCCCCACAGCATCTGCTCCGAGCAGCCGAGCAGGGCGAACAGGGGCAGGGCGCGCGACCAGGGGGGCGGGCTTCGCATGGGGGCCTCGGGGCGGGGGGAGGGACGGACCTGCGCGCGACACGCCGCGCTGGCGCCC
>CANHON010000047.1 GCA_947462115.1 Deltaproteobacteria bacterium
ATCGGCCGGCCTCGATGTTGAGCAGGCCCTGCTGGAGGTGCTGAACGCGGGCCGGGTCGAAGCTGTGCAGGTCGAGCCGCTTCTCTTGGCCGGAGCCTTCGGTGGTGTTCCACAGGCCGGCCGAGCTCGCGTCCAGGCGCTCCAGGCGGGCCTGCATGCCGGGCGTCCCCACCTGCGCGCCGTGGACCATCAGGCGGAAAAAGCCGTCGGTGGCGGTGAGCACGCCGATCTTGGACTCGGAGCGGCCGAGGCCATCGGAGGGGCAGCGCCCGGACCGCAGGCAGTCGTTGAGGTCGCGGCCGTTCATGCCCGCGGGCACCGGCACCCCGTGCATGGCGAGCAGGGTGGGCGTCACGTCGAGCAGCTCGACCACCTCGCGCACCCGCGTCCCGCCGCCCGCGCCGCCCGGCATCCGCACCAGCAGCGGCACCCGCAGGCTCGCGTCGTGCATGCGGTGGTGGTGGCTCATCATGCCGTGGTCGAGCAGGTCCTCGCCGTGGTCGGAGAGGATGACCACCACGCTGTTCTCGAGCACGCCGCGCTGCTCCAGCTCGGCCCAGACCACGCCGAGCCACAGGTCGGCGTAGCTCACCCCGGTGGCGTAGAGGCCGCGCAAGAAGGCGACGTCTTCGTCGGTGAGGTCCACGTGCTCGATGTCGGGCATGGTGGCCCACTGCGCCATGCGGTCGCCCATGCCGGGCTCCTTGAGCCGGGCCCCGACGCTGTCGCGGTCCTGCCCCTCGGGCAGCCGGGGGAAGTACATGCGCTCATAGATGGCCTCGAAGGCCAGGGGATCGTTGACGATCTGCGCCATCGGGCCCGCGTAGCCCGGGGTCGCCGCCCGCCCGAAGACGTTGGGCTTGGCGTAGGGGATGTGGCAGTCGTAGCTGTGCAAAAAGAGCAGCCAGGGCTGATCCCCGGCGAGGGACTCGTCCAGCCACCGCAGGGCCATCGGCGCGGTCTGCTGAAAGCTGCCCATTCGGCGGCCCTCGACATACTGCTGAAAGCCGTCGTCGAGGCCCAAGACGCGCGCCAAGTGCCCGCCCGCCACCATCGCCCCGGTGCGCCAGCCGGCCGCGGACAGGGCCGTCGCCAAGGTGGGGGTGCCGTCGGGGATGGTCATGTCCTCGGTGACCGGGCCGAGCTGGCTCGGGAAGCGCGAGGTGAACAAAGAAGCGTGGCTGGGCTGGGTCTCGTTGGCTTGGCTGTAGGCCCGCTCAAAGACCACGCTCTCGCGGGCGATGCGGTCGAGGAAGGGCGTGCGGCCCTCGGGCGCGCCGTAGGGGCCGGTGTAGTCGGCGCGGAGCGTATCGACGCTGATCACGATGAGGCCCGGCGGCGGGCGGCGGCCGCAGCCGAGCAGCGCGCAAGCGGTGAGTAAAATCAGCGCGGCCCGGCTCCTCATGGGCTGGGCTCCGGCGGGTCGCGGCGCAGGCCGGACGGCGGGAGGGCGTGGGGCAGCGGCGCGGCCGGGTCGGCGATCCGGGCCTGCGCCTCGGCGGCCCGGCGCTGAACACCCATCAAAATAACGCCCCACACGCCAATCAGGGCGAAGGAGAAGGCCAAGCCGCGCCGCGAGCGCGGGGCAGGCGGGGCGTTCGTCGAGGGCAGGGTCGAGCGCAGGGCGGCCTCGCGGGGGGAGCTCCGTCGATCTTAGCCGTCCGGCCCGCTCCGGCCCACGCGGGCCCGCCCGCCAAGCTGCCTCAACCCGGCGCCCCTCGGGCCGATGTTCGGGCGTGGGGTGAGAGATGGTGCAGCCGTCCGTGCTGATTATCGAAGATGACCCGTCGCTGCGGGCCCTCGAGGCGCGGCTGGCCGGGGCGGCGGGCTTCTCCGTGCACACCGCGGAGGACGGCGCCCAGGGCATCGCCGCCGCGGTCCAGCTCAGCCCCAACCTGATCGTCACCGACTACCACATGCCCGGCATGAAGGCGCCGGAGATCTTGGCCACGCTGCGGCGCTTGCCGGGCCTCGACGGGGTGCCGGTGCTGGTGGCCACCGCCGAGCCGCTGGAGCTGGTCGGGGCCGAGCTGCGCCGGCTCGGCGCCCACGACATCATCACCAAGCCGTTCTCGCCCGCCGCCTTCAAGCAGCAGCTCCGCGACTGCCTCGGCCTGGACCGCCCGGTCGCGCCGCCGCCCGCGCCGGTGGTGGCGGCCCCGGCGCCGAGCCCCCTGCTGATGGTGCTGGCCGCCGCGATGGAGCTGCCGGGCAGCTCCGACAGCGACGCCGCGCTGCGCCACGTGCGCCGGGTGGGCCTGGTCTCGGCGATGATCGCCGACAAGCTGTTCCTGGACGCCGATCTGCTCGCGATCCTCACCGCCTACGCGCCCTTGCATGACGTGGGCAAGGTCAGCCTGCCGGCGCGCCTCGTGCGGGGCGGCCACCGGTTCTCGGACGGCGATCGCGCGGAGATGGAGTCCCACACGCTGCTCGGCGCCGAGCTGCTGCGCCGCGGCGGGGCCCCCTTGCTCGGCCAGCAGATCGCCCTGCACCACCACGAGCGCTGGGACGGCGGGGGCTACCCCCGCGGGCTGCAGGGCGAGGCCATCCCCTTGCTGGCCCGGATCGTGGCGGCCGCCGACGTCTACGACGCCATGCGCTCGCACCGAAGCTACCGACCAGACCTCCCGCCCGCCGACGTGCGCCGCCGGGTGGCCGGCCTCCGCGGCAACCACCTCGACCCGCGCATCGTCGATGTGCTCCTCGCTGAGGGTGGCCTGCTGGACGTTATCTACGTCGAGCATGGCGATCCGAGCGCCGAGCTCGATCTCGAGGTCTGGCGATGAGCAGGCCCTTCGTCCCGCCGGCCAGCGCGGAGCCCGCCGCCCACGAGGAGCTGCGGAGCGGGACCATCGAGGCGGTCGCCCGGTCGCCCGGTCGCAAAAGCGCGCCCCGGGCGGGCGATCAGCTGGGCCGGTGGACCTTGACCGTGGCCCTGGGCGCCGGCGCCTTCGGGGCCACCTGGGCCGCCACCGACGAGCTCGGCCGGGAGGCGGCCGTCAAGCTGCTCGATCTGCCGCCGGGCGACGAGGTGCGGGCCCTCGGCAGCCTGTGTCACCCGGCGATCCCGGCGCTTTTTGAGGCCCAGAGCTGGCCCCAGCCCTTCATCGCGATGGAGCGGGCCTGCGGCCGCAGCCTCGACACCATGGTGCGGGCCAAGGCCGCCCCCGAGGCCGCCGCCCTGCGCGTCTTGGCGGTCCTGGTCGATGCCCTCGCCTTGGTGCACAACCACGGCCTGGCCCACGGCGACATCAAGACCGACAACATCATCGTCGAGCGGATCTCCGATCAGCGCGTCTGGCTCGTCGACTTCGGCATGGTCGGCGGGGTCGGCGGCACCCTGCACTACGCGGCGCCCGAGCGGGTGCGCGGGGAGCCGCCCTCGGGTCCGGCCGACATCTACGCCGCCGGGGTCGTGCTCTACGAGATGCTGCACGGGGCGCTCCCCTGGGCGGCCGAGGGCCTGTCGGCCTCGCTGGCCCTGCGCCGCCAGTGCGCGCCGCCGGTGAGCCAAGGCTCGGAGTGGGTGCGCGCGCTGCTCACCGAGATGCTCGCCCCCGAGCCGGCCCTGCGCCCCAGCGCCTCGGCGGTGGTGGACGTGCTGGAGGCCCACGCGGTGCCGCTGCCGCGCATCGACGGGGCCACCATTCGGCGGCGGGGCCGCACCGCGCACGTCCCGCGGGCAGACGTCGAAGCGGCGACCCAGCGCTGGCTCAAGCGGGGCGGCCTGCTGCACCTGCTCGGGGCGCCCGGCGTCGGCCGCACCCACGCGCTGCGGCGCACCTCCTTGGAGCTGCAGGCCCGCGGCCTCCCGCACCTCCGGGTGACGGGCGGCGGCTTGCCCTGGGCGGCGGTGCAGGCGGCGCTCATCGACCCGGCCCTGCCCGGCGCGCCCGGCTCCTTGCCGAGCTGCGAAGATGTGCATGACCGCGTTGATCAGGCGGTGACCTTGATCGCCCGGCGCGCGCCCGAGGGCCTGCTGCTTCTGGTGGATGACCTGGAGCTGCTGCCGGCGGTCGATCGCGACGTGGTCAGCCGCCTCAGCCAGCGCCGCGGCGTGCGCGCGGTCTTCGCCGGCTCGGAGCCGGGCGAGGGCGCTTGCGTCACGCTGACGCCCTTCTCGCTGCCTGAAGTCGATGCCCTGCTCGGCGTGCTCCTCGGCGGTCCGCCCCCGTCGGGCCTCGCGGAGCAGCTCCACGAGCGCTGCTTCGGCATGCCCAAGGCGCTCACCGAGCTGGTGGCCCGGGCCGCCGACGCCGGGGCCCTCCGCCGGCGCAGCGGGGCCTGGCTGAGCGACGCCGAGGCCATCGAGCGCCTGTGCGCGGCCTGGGAGCAGGAGGGCGGCGGGGCCGACCGCCTCGCCCCCGAAGTGCGCGAGATCGCTGTGATGATGGCCCTCATCGACGAGGCCTGCAGCCCGGAGCTCATCGGGCGCCTGGCCCCGGCGCTGGCCGAGCAGCTCCCCCGGCATCTGCGCGCCATGGCCGAAACCGGGCTGCTTCAGGCCGGCCCGACCGGGGCCTTGCGCCTCACCGACGCCGCCCTGGGCCGCCGGGTCGTGGTCTCGGCCACCGCCGAGCAGCGCGAGCGGGTCGCCCGGGTCTTGCTCAGCCGCGGCGACTGGCGCAGCAGCGGGCTTGGGGCCCTCCGGTTGCTGCGGCACCTCTGCGGGGCGCGCTCGGCGGCGCTCGCGGCGGAGCTCGGCCTGCCCCTGCTCGAGGCGGTCCGGGCCACCGACGCCCAGGCGGCGGCCGAGGCGGCGGCGGCGCTGTGGTCCTTCGCGCCCTCCGACAGCTTGGCCCCGGCGGTGGTCCGCGCCCTGTCGGTGGGCGGTCGGTCGGCGGAGGCCCGCGCCCTGGGCCAAGACCTGCTGGAGAGCGGGCGGGCGAGCCCGGCTTTGGCCATCGAGCTGGCCCGCGCCGCGGTGGACGTGGATCGGGACGGGGCGGGCGCCCTGCGCTGCCTGCGGCCCCTGGCCGGCAGCCCGGAGGCCCAAGGCCTCGTGGCGACCAGCCTGCGGGCGGGCGCGCTGGCCCTGTTGGGCGAGCATGAGGCGGTGCTGGCCCTGTCCTGTGCGGTGGTGGAGCGGCAGCCCCCGGCGGAGCCCGCCGATCAAGTCGACGCCTACCTCGATGTTTTGCGCGTCCACCTCCGCTCCTTGACCGCCACGGGCCGGGCCACCGAGGCCGAGCAGCAGCTCGAGCAGCTCTCCGAGGGGCTGGGACGGGGTCGGCCGGCGCGGGCGCTGGTCGAGTGTGTGCGCGGGCTGGTGGTCTACCGCCTGGGCCGGCTGCGCGACGCCGCCAAGGTCTACGAGGCGGTGGCCGCCGACGACTCCGGCCTGCCGATGCCCATGCGGGCCCAGATGATCAACAACGCCGCGGTGCTGAGCTACCAGTGCGGCGACCGCCAGCTCGCGCTGAGCCGGTGGGAGGCGGCGCTGCTGCGCTTTGAGCGCCTGGACGACGCGCGGGAACAGGCGCGGGTGCGCTGCAACCTGTGCGTGGCCTACGGCGAGTCCGGCCGGTGGGAGCGGGCCCGGGCCTCGGGCGAGGCCGCCCACGCCGCCGCGCTCCGGCTGCCCGACTGGCCGATCGCCGCGATGTCCGCCGGGAACCTCGGCGATCTGGCGATGGCCCAGAGCCAGGTCGGCGTGGCCCGCGGCTGGTTCGAGGTGGCCCAGCGCCTCGCCACCGAGCACGCGCTGGACGGCGAGCTGGTCGAGCTCGGGCGCCGCCGGGCCGAGCTCGCGGTCACGGCCGCCGATCCCGACGCCGTGGCCCTGTGCGCCGAGGCCATGCGCCAGGCCAACCAGGCGGGCGACGAGGTCGAGGCGGCGATCTCCCGCATGCTCGGCTTGTTGGCGCGCACCCGCGCCGAGGGCGGCAGCGGCGACGCGCGGGCGACCCTCGACGAAGTGGACGCCATCATCCAGTTCTTTAGCGAGACCGGCCACACCACCGCCCTGGCCCGGGCGCGCCTCATCGGGGCCGAGGCCCTGCTGCTGCTCGGCCAGACCGAGCGGGCGGCGCGCGCCATCGAGGCCGCCGGGGCCTGGGCCACCGAGTCCGGTCACCATCCGCTCAAGCTCCACACCGAGAAGCTGCGCCAGCAAGCCAAAAAGGCCTGGACCCAAGACCGGCGCATGCTCCGCTTCGAGCGGGCGATGGCCCTGACCGCCGAGGTCACCCGCCAGCGCGACCCCGAGGCCCTGCTGTCCGCCGTCGCCCTGGCCGCCCTGCAGATGTTGGAGGCCGAGCGCTGCTTCGTGGCGCTCACCGAGGCCCACCAGGCGCGCCCGCGGGTGGTGCGGGTGGAGGTCTGCGAGGGCGGCGTGGCGGACGGCGAGCCCTCCTGGTCCATCGTCGAGCAGGTCTGCCACCAGCGCCGGCCGGTGATCGCCGGGAACATCTTCGAGCGCGGTGATCTCCGCGAGCGCAAAAGCGTGACGGCCATGGCGCTGCGCTCGGCGGTCTGCGTGCCGATGCTCGACGGTGAGCGCCTGCTGGGCGTCATTTACGTCGATTCCAAGCGCCAGGGCGAGGAGGAGATGGCCGAGCTCGCGGGCCTGCTCAGCTCCTTGGCCGACCACGCCGCCATCGCCACCTCCCACGCCCGGGCCACCGCCGAGGTCGCCGCCCGGGGCCGCCGGGCCGCCGAGCTCGCCCACGACATCCGCAGCCCGCTCGGCTCCGCCTTCACCCTGCTGGCCGAGCTCCGCGACGAGGCCGCCGCCCGCGGCGAGGAGGGCCGCCGCCTGCGGGAGCTGCAGGGCCTCATCGAGCGCGCCACCGCCATGGCCCGCCGCATGCTCGAAGACAAGCCCGAGGAGCGCATCGGCGTCGATCTGGGCCGCCTCGTGCGCGACACCTGCGGTCCCCTGGGCCGCGACGCCGCCCGCGCCGGCCAGCGCCTCCGCGTCGATGCCCAAGACGGCCTGATGGCGCTCGTTTTCCCCCAAGAGGTCGCCCGCCTCGTCACCAACCTCGTCGGCAACGCCCTGCGCTACAACCGCATCGGCGGTCAGATCGACGTGCTCATCGCCTTAGACGCCGTCGGCGGCCTGCGCCTGCGGGTGAGCGACGAGGGCCCCGGCGTGCCTGAAGCGCTGCTCGACACCCTGTTTCAGTGGGGCGTCAAGGACCAAGGCCCGGCCGGCGGCTACGGCTACGGCCTCTCGATCGTCTCCGGCATCGTCGAGGGCCTGGGCGGCCGCGTGACCGTGTCAAACCGACCCGAAGCCGAAGGCGGCGGCGCTTGCTTCGAGGTGAGCCTGCCTTCGGCGCTGCGCTTGGCGAGCTGAGGGGCCGGCCCCTACTCCAGCACCAGATCGTCGTCTTCGAACTCCTCGACGTTGATCTCGGGCTCGACCTGGGCCGGGGCGTGCCAGTTGGTGCCGGGCAGCACGGGGTTGCCCTCGAAGGGGCGGGTCTCGACGAGCTGGGCGCGGGGGCTCGTGAGCACCTGCAGGAGCTGAAGGCCGGTGGGCATGCCGTTGCTGCTGCGGCCGAGGCCGATGGACGGCAGGCGCAGGCTGGCGCCGATGGTGCCGCGGTTGATGTTGAGCGCGCCGGTGCGCAGGCGGTCGCGCAGCTCGCCCATCACCGGGCTTTCGAGGGCGCCGAAGACGCTGGTGGCGAGGCGGTAGGCCGTCTGGTTGTGCAGGGCGGCGGCCTCTTGCCAGGTGGCGACCCGGTAGACCAGCAGCATGGGGCCCGGCGGCTCGTCGTTGAGGAAGGCCTGGCCGTTGTCCCAGTGCACCCGGTAGATGGCCGGCTTGGCGTAAAAGCCGCGGTGCTCGGCCTCGTAGGGGCCGGCCTCGAGCAGGGCTTGGTGGCCCTTGCTGGCGAGCTGGCGGGCGAAGCGCCGGTAGCGGGCCCGGAGGTTCTCGCTGACCAAGGGCCCCATGAACACGTCGTTGCGGAAGCCGTAGCCGATCTGGATGCGGCTGGTGTGGTCGATGAGCTCGTTGATAAAGCGGTCGTAGACGCTGTCCACGACGATGACCCGGCCGGTGGAGTTGTGCCGCTGGCCCGCCGTGAGGAAGGCGCCGACCATGACCTCGTAGACCGCTTGGTCGATGTCGGCGTCCTCGAGCACGATGGCGGTGCCCTTGCCGCCGGTCTGGGCCACGATGGGGATGTTGGGGCGGTCGGCGAGGAGCTGGCGCAGGGTGGCGGCCGTCTCGAAGCTGCCGGTGAACAGCAGGCAATCGACGCTCGGGTTGAGCGCCATGCGCTGGCCGACCTGGGCGCCCGGGCCCTGCACCATGTTGTAGACGCCGCGGGGCAGCTTGCAGCGGTCCCACATCTCGGCCACGGCTTGGCCCACGCCCGGCGTGAACTTACTGGCCTTGGTGACCACGGCGTTGCCGGCCAAAATGGCGGCGGCGGCGTTGGTCGCGGGCAGCAGCAGGGGGAAGTTGTAGGAGGACAGCAGGCAGACCACGCCGCGGGGCAAGAAGTCGCTGCGGGCGCCGATGTCCTCGATGATGCGCGGGCTGAGGAGGGCGAGGCCCTCGTCGAGGTACTGGTCGAGGGCCCGGACGGCCGCCTGCACCTCTTGGCGCGACTCCCACAGCGGCTTGCCGACCTCGCGGGTGATCAGCCGCGCGAGCCGCTCTTGGAAGCGCGCGAGGTTGTCGCGGAAGCGCCGGACGGCGGCGGCGCGCTCCACCAGCGGCACCCGACGCCAGGTGCGGGCCCCCACACGGGCCTGCTCGACGGCCTCGTCGGCGCTGGTCTCGGAGAAGGGGAAGCGGCCGAGCACGTCGGCGCGGTCGCCCGGATTGACGCCGTTGATGTAGCCATCGACGACCTCGGGCTTGAAGAAGGAGCCGTAGATGTAGTCGCCCTTGCGGACGATGCGGTCCCGAGAGTCGTCCACGGCGGCCATCTCCTGCTTCGCGGTGTCATCCACCGGCGCGAGGGCGGCCGGGCCGGCGGAGTATAGCGCGGTCCGCGCGGCGGCGGCGGGCGTGGCCCAGGCAGGGGGGACCGGATAGTGCGCCGGCCCGCACGAAGCTGACCGTCTGACGGCCGCAAAGGGAGCCCACCGTGCCCGCCTCCAAGATCGACTCCTCCAAGGCCGCTGGCGTGGCCGCCCCGGCGAGCGCCGGCCCCGGCGCCCCGTCCCCCTCGATTGATCCGCGCTACCACCGGGTCTTCCCGAGCATCCTCGACGCGATCGGCGACACCCCCGTGGTCCGCCTCAACCGCGTGGCGCGGGACCTCAAAAGCACCGTCTACGCCAAGGTCGAGGCCTACAACCCGGCTGGCTCGGTCAAGGACCGCATCGCTCTGCACATCATCGAGCGGGCCGAGGCGCGCGGCGAGCTCAAGCCCGGCGCCACCATCATCGAGGCCACCAGCGGCAACACCGGCGCGGGCCTCGCGATGGTCGCGGCGCTCAAGGGCTACAAGACCATCTTTGTCATGCCCGACAAGCAGTCCGAAGAGAAGCGCGCGGCGCTCCGGGCCTGGGGCGCGCAGGTGGTGATCACGCCCACCAACGTCGATGCGGAAGATCCGCGGTCCTACTACAGCACCGCCCGCCGGCTCGTGGCCGAGACCCCCAACTCCTTCTACGCAAACCAGTACCACAACGCCGACAACCCCGAGTCGCACTACCTGACCACGGGGCCCGAGCTCTACCGGCAGCTCGCCGGCGAGATCGACGTGTTCATCGCGGGCGTGGGCACCGGCGGCACCATCTCGGGCATCGGGCGCTACCTCAAGGAGCAGAACCCGAAGATCCAGATCGTCGGCGTGGATCCGGTGGGTTCGCTGTACTACGACTACTTCCACTCCGGGCAGCTCACCCAGCCCCACACCTACGTCCTGGAGGGCATCGGCGAGGACTTCTTGCCCTCCACCATGGACTTCCAGTACGTCGATGACGTGGTGCGCGTCAATGACAAAGAGTGCTTCCAGATGACGCGGCGGCTGGTGCGCGAGGAGGGCCTCTACGTCGGCGGCTCCTGCGGCGCGGCGGTGGCTGGGGCGCTCAAGTACCTGCGTCGGCACGACCGCGAGGGCCTGCGGGCCGTCGTTTTGCTGCCCGACAGCGCCACCCGCTACATGTCCAAGGTGTTCAACGACGCCTGGATGCGCGAGAACGGCTTCTTGGAGCCCGAGACCTCGCTGGGCCACGTGCGCGACCTCGTCGAGGAGCGCACCGCCCGCAAGCTCGTGTCCGTTCGGGCCGAGGCCACCGTGCCCGAGGCCGTCGGCGTGCTCAAGCTGCACGGCATCAGCCAGGTGCCGGTGGTCAACGACGGCAAGATCGTCGGCGTGCTGTTCGAGAAGCGCCTGCTGGAGCGCGCGCTCGAGGGCGGCCGGTCGGACGTGCCGGTCGGCGAGCTGGTCGACGCCTCCTACTGCACGGTCGATCCCGACACCGAGGTCACGGTGCTCACGGAGCTGTTCCGGCGCTTCAAGGTGGCGGTGGTGCTCGGCGAGAAGAACGTCCCGGTCGATATTATCACCCGGATCGACTTGATCGACTACATCTCCAAGGCCAACGCCCGCCGCCTGTAGGCGCAGGAGCCCCCGATGTCCGAAGCCAACAAGACCCCGCACCTCGACCCCGCTTGGGGCATCGGCACGCGCGCCATTCACGCCGGGCAGCCGCCCGAATCGGTCACCGGCGCCGTCATGACGCCGGTGTTCCAGACCAGCACCTACGCCCAGCCGCACCCCGGGGCCTGGCCCTGGGAGTACAGCCGCACGCACAACCCGACGCGCACGGCGCTCCAAGAGGCGCTGGCGGCGCTCGAGGGCGCCAAGCACGGCCTGTGCTTCTCCAGCGGCCTCGCGGCCATCGACACCATCATCCGGGCCCTGCCGCCCGGGGCCTCGGTGGTCTGCGGAGATGACGTCTACGGCGGCACGTACCGCCTGTTCACCCGCGAGTGGTCGCGCTTTGGGCTGAACTTCACCTTCGTGGACACGACCAACCCCGAGCTCGTGATCCCCGAAGGCACCGCCTTGGTTTGGCTGGAGTCGCCCACCAACCCGCTGCTCAAGACCAGCGACATCCGCGCCATCGCCGAGAAGGCCCACGCGGTCGGCGCGAAGGTGGTCGTGGACAACACCTTCGCCACGCCGGTCTTTCAGCGCCCGCTCGAGCTCGGGGCCGACGTGGTCATGCACAGCACGACCAAGTACCTCAACGGCCACAGCGACGTGATCGGCGGCTGCATCCTCACCAGCGACGACGCCTTGGCCGCCCGCTACGCCTTTTTGCAGAACGCGGTGGGCGCGGTGCCCGGCCCCTGGGACTGCTTCCTCGTGATGCGCGGCCTCAAGACCCTGCACGTGCGGATGGAGCGCCACCAGGCGAGCGCCCAGGCCATCGTCGCTTGGCTCCAGGGCCGGCCGGACGTGGCGCGGGTGCACTACCCGGGCTTCGGCGGCATGGTGAGCTTCGTGCTCAAGGGCGATCTCGACGCCGCGACCCGTTTTGTGAAGGCCACCCACTTGTTCACGCTGGCGGAGAGCCTCGGCGGGGTCGAGAGCCTCATCGAGCTGCCGGCGATCATGACCCACGCGAGCATCCCGGCTGAAGTGCGCGCCGCCATCGGCCTCGACGACGGGCTCATCCGGCTCAGCGTCGGCATCGAGGACCTCGCCGACCTGCGCCGCGACCTCGAGGGCGCCTTCGCCGCGGCCGCGCAGGCCTGAGCCCCGTGCGCCCGGCCCCGCCCGATCCGGCGCGGGTCGCCTTGTTGGTGGGCGCGCCGGGCGTGCCGGTGCGGGGCCCCTCGGGGGCCTCGGCCCACGTGCGCGGGCTCTTCGCGGCCCTGCAGCGCCGCCTCGACGCCCGCCTGTTCGCCGTGCAAGAGGCTGACTCCAGGGGTATTTTCGCCGAGCCGGTCGATGCCTGCTATGGGGGGCTGCCCCCGTGGCCCCGCCCGATGCTGCGCTGGCGACGCTACCGCGAGGTGCTGGCGGCCCGCCGCTTGGCCCGCGCCCTCGTCGAGCAGAGCCTGAGCGGCGGCTGGTCGCCCGCGCTGCTGCTCGAGCGCCACAGCCTCTACAGCGACGCCGGCCTCCAGGTGGCGGACCGCTTGGGCCTGCCGTGGCTGCTCGAGGTCAACGCGCCCGCCGTCGATGAGCGCGCCCAGGTCGAGGAGCTGCGGGCCCCCCGTGAGGCCCGCCGGTGGGAGCGCGGCGTGCTGATGGCGGCCCCGCGGGTGGTCGCGCCCTCCCGCGCCCTCTGCGCCTGGCTGGAGGCGGGCGTGGGCTGCCGCTCGGTGGCCTGGGTCCCCAACGGCAGCGACCTGCCGATCGGCGACCGGGCGGCGGGGCGGCGCGCGCTGGGCCTCACCGAAGATGACGTGGTGGTGGGCTTTGTTGGCTCGATGCGGCCCTGGCATGGGGTGGAGCGCCTGCCCGCCATCGCCGCGGCCCTCGGCGCGGTGGCGGTGGCGGTCGGGGCCGGCGCCACGCCGGCCGGGGTGCGCGCGCCGGGCTTCTTGGCGGGCCAGTCCTTGGCCGACGCCATCGCCGCTTTTGACCTCGCGGTGGCGCCGACCCTGCCGGGCAGCCACGGCGGCTTCTGCCCGCTCAAGATCTTGGACTACCGCAGCCAAGGGGTCCCGGTCGTTGGGAGTGACGTCGGGGACGCCGCTGTGCTCATCGGCGAGGCCGGGGCCGTGGCGCCGGCGGCCGAGCTCGACGGCCTCATCGACCTCGCCCGCCAGTGGACCGGCCGGAGGACGCCGGTGGCCCGCCGCAGCTGGGATCGGGTGGTGGACGATCTGCTGAACGTGGCCGCCGGTCGGCCCACTGGCACGTTGTTCTCCGAGGATGTTCCACGTGGCGCCACGGAGGTGGCCCGATGAGCGCCCGCTGCTGCCCGGGCTGCGGGGCCGGCCTGGAGCGCCTGGTGCAGGGCAGCCGGTCCGAGGCGGGCCTGCTGTGCAGCTTTGTGGCCTCCTGCCCAGACTGCGGCTGGACCGAGGCGGCCTGCGCGCCGGGCCTCGTGCCGCCGCCGTGGCGCGACCGGGCCTTGGCCGAGCAGCGCACCGGCCTGTGGATCGGCCGGGTCGATCCGGCGGCGCTCAGCCGCGCCCTGCGCCTCGCGCTCGGGCTGCCCGCGGGGCAGGCGACCCGCTGGGCGGCCGCGTCCCCGGGGTGGATCACCGCAGGTCTTCCGATCGAGATGGAGTGGCTGCGCGATGCGCTGGCGGCCCGGGGCCTGCCCTGCCGGGCGGCGCCGGTGGGGCCCGGGCCGGCGGAGCTGAGCCTGCGCCGGAGCGCCGCGGGGCGCGCCCTCGCCCTCGTCGGCCCGCCGGGCGCGGGGGCTCCTGTGCGCTCGCTGCGCGCGAAGGCCGTGCTGCGGGGCTTTGTGGAGGCCGGTGGCCGCGGCGTGTCAAGCGAGGACCCGGACGCGGCGGGCGCCCTGCGGTTCGGGGCGGCGGCGGACCTCGGCGTGCCGCTGCCCCCGCGTCGGCGGGGCGGGCTGCCCCGGGCGCTGATCGACGCGCAGGGCGGGATCGTAGACGTCGCGGGCCTCGGCGCGCCCGGCGGAGCGGCGGAGGCGGCGCTGTTCGACGCGGCGGTCGAGGGCCTGCCCGAGCTCGGTCGGCCGGTGGTGATCGGCCTCGACGGCCACGATCGCGGGCCCTGGGCCCTGAGCCTCGAGGCCTGCGCGGGCATGGCGCCGGCGCGGGTGGTGGAGGCCTTGCTCAGCGGTGAGGCCGGTGTGACCTCGTGAAGATCGACGATCATCCGTTCTTCTCGCTGGGCTCGACGATGGAGGATCGGCGGGCCGAGCCGGCCGGACCCTTCGCCTCGGCGGGCCCGGTGCGGGCGGCGGGCCTCTCGCTGGACGGGCGCGCCGGCGCCCTCGACGGGCTGCGCGGTCAGCGCCTGTTCGGCCCGGCCGAGGCCGATCGCTGCGCCTGCGGCCGACACCGCGGCGCCGCGGCGCGGACGGCGGCCTGCCCCCGCTGCGGGGTGGCCTGCGGGCCGAACGACCGCTGGGCGCGCCAATGGGCCCACCTCGCGCTGCCGGCGCCCCTTTTGCACCCAGCGGCTCGGCGGTCTGGCGCGCACCCTTGGCCGAGCCCGGCCGAGACGATCGATGAGATTGACGCAAGGTGCGCTGTCTTCGACGATCCAAAGCTCGCGTGGGCGCTGTGCTCGGCGGTGCCGGTGCCGCCGCCGGGCCTACGCCCTTGGGCCTTGGCGCCGCAGCCCTGGGCCGAGGTGCCGGGCCCGCCGGCCCTCGACTGGGCCCTCGACGCGCTGCTGCGGGCCGCGCTGCGGATGGAGCAGCTGCAGCGCGTTCAGGTGCCGGAGGTGTTCGTGCGCGCGGCCCGGCTCGCGGCGCAGTCCGCGCTGGATCGGCTGTGGCAGGTCGTTCACGACGATCCTGCGCTGCAGGTTGCGCTGCTTCCGCGCCGCGGGCCGCCCCTGCCGCTGCCCCGCGGCCGCGCGCCCGGGCCGTCCTTGGCCTTCGACGGGCCAGATCGCCTGGTCTGGAGCGACGGTCGGGGGGCCGGGCTGCTGCGGTTGGACGGCCGTCCCAGCGAGGCCCTGCCGCGCTTGCCCGGCCGCGTCCGCTTCGTCGCCGAGGGCTTGGTGTATGTCGACAGCCTGTGGCTCGGCCCCCGGGATTGGCCCCGGCTCGGCGGCGCCCTCTTTGATCTGCGCGGCCGGCGCTGGCGGCGTCGCTGGCCCCTGCGCCTCCCTTGGGTGATCTTCGACAAGGATCAGCCAGAGGACGGTGATCTCGTAGACTTGCTCCGGGGGGTTCGCCGCGGGGCCGCCGTGCCCTCCGACCGCCCCGACTTCGCTGGCTACGCGCCGGGCGGCGGGGCCCTCTGGCTCCGGGCCGACGAGCGGGGCGGCCCGGTCTATGCGGCGGCGCTGCCGGCGGCGGGCGGGGTCTGCCTGCTCGCCCACAGCGCCGGGGCCCACCCCGGGGGCGAGGCGCCGGTGGTCTGCCCCCACGGCGGCCGGGCGCGGGCCCTCCCCGAGTCGATCGAGCGGTTCGCGGCCGAGGCCCTGGCGTTTGCGCCGGGCGCGGGCTGGCGCTTCTTGTTCGCCGACGGGGGCCTGGGCGGCGGGGGGCTGCGGCCGGCGCGGCTGGCGCGGGCGGCCCGGGCGGCGGCCTGGTCGCCCAACGGGGCCCGGCTCGCGGTGTGGGATCAACAGGGCATCGCCGTTTGTGACGTGCAGGACGGCGCGCTGGTGCCCTTGCGGCGCTTTGAGCGGCGGGCTGCCAGCGGACCCTCGGCCTTCGCGGACGCGTCCGGCTGAGCGCGGTGCCGCGCCCGGGTGACCGCGGGGCGGAGCGTCGGGCCGCAGGGCCGACCGAGCGCGGGCGGGCGCCGACCCCGCAGCGCAGCGCGGCGGCGGCGACCGGGGCCCCGCGCGAAGCCCAGGCGGGCGCGCGAGGGCGCCCAGGAGAGCCCGGGTGAACGACGTGTTGTGCGTTATTTTCGCGCGGGCTTGGGGCGCGCCCGCCGGCCGAGGAGCAGGCCCTCCAGGTAGGCGGCTTCGCTCACGTCATCGACTTGGGTGCGGAAGCTTTCGGGGCTGAGCGAGGGGGGCGCGCCCGCGCGCTCGGCGGCGCAGGCGGCGTCCAGCTCGGCCGCGAGCAGAATGGCGTTGGGCAGGCGCTTGTGCATGCGCTCGATCTTGAGGTCGAACAGCTCATCGACCGGCGGGCCGCCCGGCAGCATCAGGCCGGGCTCGGCCCAGCGCTCGGCGAGGGCCGCGACCACCTGGCCGAGGTGCAGCTTGCGGGCGCGCATGCCCTCGACGGTGAGGAGATGGTCGTGGCCGCACTTCAGCTCGGGATCGTAGACCAGGGCGACGCCCTCGACCAGGCCCAGGCGGCGGCCGAGCTCGGTGTCCTCGCCGCCGGGCGCGCGGATGCTGTCGTCCATTCCGCCTACGGCCCGCAGGCTGGCGGTGGGCAGGCTGGCGTTGCCGCTGCACAAGATCTCGCCCTTGTAGACGCCCGGCGCGAGGGTGGGTTGTGGAAAAAGTAGGTTGGAGCGCTCGATCAGGGCGGCGAAGGCGTCGCGGCGCCGCTCGGGCAGGAGCGAGAAGGTGCCCATGAGCAGGCGCGGGCGCGGATCGCGGGCCCAGGCCGCGGCGTGGTCGGCGACGAGGGTGTCGCTGGGCACGGCGTCATCGTTGAGCAGCAGCAGGATCGGCGCCCGGCAGTGGGCCAGCGCGAGGTTGCGGGCGGCGGCCGGCCCGGCGTTGTTCTGCCGGAGCACCCGCAGCCGAAGGCCGTGGGCGTCGGGGTCGAGTCCGTCGAGGGCCGGCGGATCGGTGCCGTCGTCGATGATCAGCAGCTCAAAGTCCGGCGGCGGGCCGCCGTCGCGGCCGGTCTGGGCAGCGAGCCGATCGAGCAGGCCGAGCAGGGCCTTGGGCCGGCCGAAGGTGGGCACCAGCACGCTGATCTCAGGGGGTGGACCGGCCCAGCGCACGGACTCGGCCACGGTGCCCGGCGTGGCCCGCGGCAGGCCCCGGCTGAGCAGCGCGGCCTCGAGGGCCTCGGCCGTGCGAAGGCCGGCTTGGCCCGGCAGCACGCCGATCTCGATGAGGCCAGGCGGCAGCGGCGCGCCTTCGGGGGCCACCGTGATCGGCAAGCGGGCGGCCACCGCGGGCGGGAAGCGCCGCTGCGCCAAGGCGGCCACGGTCGGCGCCGCGCGCGCCAATAGCGGTGCGGGGCAGCGCAGTACGAGGCGGGCCCGGCCGTCGAGCGCGCCGCTGATGACGCGCAGCACGGCGTCTACAGCGCGCAGGTCGCTCCAATCGGGCGCGGCGACGAGCAGGGCGGGGACTGGGGGCATGATCGCTCCGGGAGGGGCCGCCGGGCCCCGCGCCGAGCCTAATCGCCGCATGGCAGCAGGAGGACACGATGCTCCAAAGCAACGCGCTCAACGCGCTCCTCAGCCACCCTGTCTTCGTGGAGGTGGCTGCGAGCCGGCTCGCGACCCTGTCGCCCGCCCTGCGCCTCGTCTCTCCCCGCGCCGACGCCGTGCTGTACCGGCCCGGGGAGCCCGCGGTGGACCTGTTTTTCGTCGTGGCCGGGGAGGTGATGCGGTTCGCCGAGGGCCAGGAGGGCACCTCGGCCCGCGGTGGGCTGCCCGTTGGCGATGTGGCCGGCGTGGAGGCTATTTTCGGCCAGACCGCCCGCGGCGAAGGTGCGCTGGCCCGGGCCGGCTGTCGGGCGGTGGCGGTCCCGGCGGCGGCCTTGCTGACCTGGCTGGCCGAGGTGCCCAGCGCGGGCCTCGACGTGCTGCTGCGGCTCGGCGAATTGATGAGCAACCAGGCGGCGTCTGCCGCGTCGCCCGGCCCGGACC
>CANHON010000048.1 GCA_947462115.1 Deltaproteobacteria bacterium
GCCGTAGCCGATGTCGAGCTGGCTGAGGGTCATCACCATCAGCGCGGTGGCGCCGAGGTCTTGGAGCTGGCGCCGGCCGTCTGCGTCCACCTTCGAGCGAGGCAAAAGAACGTCCACCGCGCCCTTGGCAGAGAGGCCAAACTCCGGCCGCCCCGTGACCTTGTACAGCCACGCCTGGCCGAGCGCGCCGACGACCTGCCGGTGGATCATCTCCTCGGTGGTGGGCGCGTCCGTGCGCGGGTCGTATTGGTAGACGTAGGGCATGCACGGCTTGCCGCTGTCCTCTTTGCAGCTCGTGGGGCGCTGCACGCCGATCATGTAGTAGCCCATCATCGCAGCGCCGTAGAGCACCGACATGTCGCCGTTGTCGGCGCCCTGCAGGGCCAAAGGCAGGGCTTCGAGGCCCGCCCCCTCGGGCACGGGGGCCTGGGGCGCCTTGTCGGCGGCGTATTGGTACGGCCCCAAAGGGAGCGCCGGGCAGCTCTCGGCGGTGAGGGGCTCCTTCTTCTTCTTCTTCTCGTCGCCCGAACAGCCCAGCGAGACGGCAAAAAGGAGGCCAACGATCAGGGAACGGGGAGCGGGGTTCATCGCCACAGGATGCCTCCAGGGTAGCCAACGACAGCTTCCGGCTTCTTGGACTGCTTGAGGTTGTTGCCGCGCGTCTGCCATTGCAGGGGCGGCTTGCCGAGCTGCTTGAGGGCCGTCATGCCCACCGCGGCGGGGAGCTCTCCGCAAATACTGACCTTGTCGGCTTTTACGTAGTCGAACAGGCCATCGACATCGTAGGTCGTGATGTACTGCATCAGCTTGGTGTCTTGGTCATCGGACTGCTCAACGGGGACGTAGTGAACCAAGTCTGTGGTGATGACCAACGTAAAGTCTACGCCCTCGGCCTCCAGCTGCTGGAGGAAGGCCGCGAGGCCGGCGCCCAAGGCTTGGATCTCCTCCTTGGAGGTGCCCTGGAAGTGCTGCTTCTCGTTGTCGCGGAGGCTGATGAGCACCATCCGCACGTCCGGTCGCACATACTGCAGATAGGGCATCTGCAGCTCGACCTCGTGGTGCGAGAAGGCGGCGCGGTCCGGCACGAGCTGGGGCATGTGCACGCGCGCTTTGGCGGTGAGGTCGGCGTCCACCGCCAAGGCGTGGCCGGGCACCAGCCAGGGGCCCTCGGTCCAAATGGCCAGCCGCTCACCCTCTTTGAAGTGATTGGGGGCGATCACGACGACCACCGGCGGCGCCTCTACCCGCGCCCAGACCTCGGCCGCCGTGGGGCCGGAGTGCTTGACCCCGCCGTGGGGGGTGAGCACCGCGAAGGCCTTGCCCTCGGGCTTGGCGCCGGTGGCCCCGATGAGGTCGCCGATCTGCTTGTCGAGCTTCTTGGCGGAGCCGGCGTACCACTGGCCCGCGCGCGCCGCCGGGCGAGCGGTGGGATCGTCGGCGCCAGGCTGCACTTCGGGCTCAGCGGCCTCTTTGTCCTTCGAGCACGCCTTGCAGCCCGAGAGGCCCAAGCTGACCAAACTGACGAGGGGCAGCGCCAACGCGAAGAGCGGCGCGAGGCCGGAGCGAACCAAAGGAGCGGGGCGCTGCGGCGCGGTCATCGTCATCGATCCAAACCGGTGCGAGGGGACTGGGCGGCGAGCGCCGCGGGGCTCAACGGCGCCTGTACTCAGGTTTGAGCACAGGTGCCCGGGGGCGACCCAAAGCCCTGGGTGGCGTTGCGCGCCGCCAACGGCCGATCTGAGTGGATAGCGCGCCCGCGGCTCCGGCAGCCACCGCGAGGCTGCGCTTTTCCTCGGTCAAATCCGCCCGGCGCTGTGCAGAACCGCAGAGAGAGCCAGCGCCGAAGAAACCTGGTATGCGGACAGGAACTGACCGGGCGCAGGATCGGACAGGCGATAGGGGGCGCGTCCACCCCGCCCCTCCGAGGCCCGATGCGCATCCTCCACACCTCCGATTGGCACCTCGGCCTGAGCCAAGGGCCCTGCTCGATGGGGCCCGACCACGACCTGTTCTTCGACTGGCTGCAGCGCACCCTCGCAGAGCGCGAGATCGACGCGCTGGTGGTCGCCGGCGACGTCTTCGACACAATGCAGCCCACGGTCGATGCGCTCGGCCGCTACTTCAAGCTGCTCGCCAAGATCGGCGAGAGCGGGGTGAAGCAGGTCATCATCATCGGGGGCAACCACGACAGCGCCTCTCGCCTCGACGCGCCCGCAGAGGTGCTCAGCGCGCTCCAAGTGCACGTGGTGGGCGGCATTGACGGCTCGCCGGAGTCCCAAGCCCGCTGCCTCGTGCCCCTCTATGACCGGGCGGGGGAGCCCCGCGCGGTCTGCCTCGCCGTGCCCTATGTGCATGAATTTCGACTCGGCGTGCGCACCACGGACCTCGACCAGCAGGCGGTCCGCGCCCAGTTCGCCGAGCGCTTCGGCGCCATCTACTCGACGCTCTGCGACGCCGCCGAGGCGCGCTTCCCGGGGCTGCCCATCGTGGCCACGGGCCACCTCACGATGGGCCCCGCCACCAAAGACGACTACCCCCAGGTCATTCACCACGTCGGGGCGGTCGAGGGCCTGCCCGAGTCCGTGGTCGACCCGCGCATCCAGTACCTCGCGCTGGGGCACATTCACCGCAGCTACCCGGTCGCCAACCGCCGGGGCTGGTACAGCGGCAGCCCCATCGCCTTCAACGTGGCGGAGGGCCGCACGCCGCGCCGGGTGCTGGAGGTGGAGCTGAGCGCCGAGCCGGGCGGCAGCGCCGCGGTCCAGCCGCTGCTCGTGCCCAAGGCGCGCTCACTGCTCGAAAAGACCGGCAGCCTCGATGAGCTCGAGGCTTGGATCAGCGGCCTGCAGTGGGACGATCCGCTGCCACCGCTGCTGTTCCTGCGGGCCACGCTCGCGGCGCCCGAGCCCGCGCTGATGAACCGCCTCAACGCCGCCCTGGCCAAGCACCCCGAGGGCAGGCGCCCGGCCATCGCCAACACCGCCGTGCTGGGCGCGCGCGCTGCCGACGAGCGCGACGAAGGCCCGCCGCCGAGCCTCGCCGAGCTGAAGCCCGCCGACGTGCTGCGCCAGCTCTGTCAGCAACGGGGCTTCAACGACGATGATGGCCCGCTGAACGCTGCTTTCGCCACCATCGTCACCGCCTCAAACGAAGCGTGGGGCGCGCAGCTCAAGCGCGTCGACCAGGAGTCGCTGTGAAGCTCCACAAGATCAAGGCCACCAACGTCAACAGCCTCTACGGCGAGCAGACGCTCGACCTAGACGTCGATCTCAACGGCGCGCCGCTGTTTTTGATCCAGGGGCCGACGGGCGCCGGCAAGTCCACCTTGATGGACACCATCAGCCTCGCCCTGTTCGGCACCACCCCGCGCATGGGCGACACCGCCACGGGCACGGCCGTGGCCGAGAGCTTGATGTCGCGCGGCGCCTACGAGATCGCCGCAGAGGTCGAATTCAGCAAGTGGGAGGCCGCCACCCGCGTGCGCTATCGGGCCACCTGGTCGACCGCGCGCGCCTTCAAGCGGCCCGACGGCACGCTCAAAACACCGCACCGCTCGCTGGAGCGGTGGATGCCGGCAGAGGGCCGGTGGCACATCCTCGCGTCCGACCACCGCGAGAAGGTCTTCCGAGAGAAGTTCAACGAGGTGCTCGGCGACTTCACCGCGGTCGACTTTCAGCGCTCGATGCTGCTGGCGCAGGGCCGCTTCGATCAGCTCCTGCACGCGAGCCCCGAGGAGCGGGCCGGCATCTTGGAGAAGCTCACGCGCTCGGACGACTACAAGGGCTTCGGCCTGCGCGCGGCCGATATGAACCGCGTCTGGAAGGGGATCTTCGAGAAGCTGAACACCAAAAAGGCGCTCCTCGGCGAGGTCAGCGCGGAACAGGTCGCCGAGGACGAAGCCGCCGCCGCCGCGCTGGGCGCCGATCGCGCGGGGCTCGAGGCGCAGCGGGAGCGGGCCGAGCGCGCGCTCGCCTACCTGCAGCGCGAGACCGCCCTGAAGGCCGCCGAGCAGGCCATCGACGCCGCTGTGGCGCAGACCGCAGCCGAGGCCGCTGCGGCCGCCCCCGAGCTCGCGCGGCTCGCCGAGCACGAGCGCTGCGCCGAGGCCTTCGCCGCCAACGACGAGGCCGACAAGCGCGGCGCCGAGGCCCAGGCCATCGCCGAGGGCCTGACGGCGGCCCAACAGGCCCTCCCGGCCCTCCAGGCGAGCGCCGCGGCGGCGCAGGCAGCCGAGGCCGTGGCCCTCGAGCGACGGGAGGGGACGGCGACCGCCCTGGCCGCGCTGCGCGCCCCCGTCGCCGCCGCCATCGAAGCGCAGCAGGCCTGGAGCCGGGCCGACGGGGCACGCCTCAAGGCCGCTGAAGACCGCGACACCGAGGCCAACAAGCTCGGCATCGCGCGCGGGAGCCACGCCAAGCAGGCCCTGGTCGTCGATCAAAATACTGTAAAGCACGCCAATGCCACCGCCGTCCTCGAGGCCCTGAGCGCCGACGCGGGCCTTGAGGCTGGCGTCGCGCCGCTCCGTGCTCGGGTCGAGGCGCTCGGTCGGTCCCAGGCGGCGATCCAGGTCGAAGCGGCGCGCCTGTCGGCCCAGGCCGCCAAGCTCACGGCGACCGAGGGCCGGCTCGCGGCCGATGAAGGGGCGCTGAAGGCCCAAGAGGCCGCCTTGGCGCCTCTGCGCGGCCACCGCGAGAGCGCCCTGGCCGAGCGTGGCGCCGCGGCCGGCGCCGTCTGCGCCCTGCTGCCCGCCCCTTGCGCTTCGCAGGAGCCCGCGGCGGTCGCCGAGGCCGCAGGAGAGGCCCGAAGCCGCCTGCTCCGCCTGCACGGCGAGCAGAAGCAAGCGATCGGCGCCATCAAGGCCGCCTTCGCTGCCGCCGCCGCCGCCGCCGAGCGCGCGAAGGCCCTGGACGTCGCGACCACGGCCCTCGGCGCCGCCCACGCCCGGGTCGCCGGGGCCACCGAAGCGCTCAGCGCCGCCGAGCAGGCGGTCGCCTTGGGCCAAGCCGCCCTCGCGCCGCTGCGCCGGGTGGCCGAGCTGAGCGCCCAGCGCGTCGCCCTGCAGCCCGACGAGGCCTGCCCCCTCTGCGGCAGCGCCGAGCACCCCTATATCGACGACCCCAGCCAGATCGTCCAGAATAGCGCGCTGCACGACGAGCTCACCCGCCTTGAGGCCGAGCTCCGCGCCGACCAAGCGGCCGTCGAGGCCGCCCGCGCCGCCCAATCGAAGGCCCAAGCGCTGGAGGCCGCCGCCGAGGCCCAGCAAGCCAGCGCCGCGGCCGAGCGGCGGACGGCGGCCGCGGCGGCAGCTGAAGCCGAGGCCGAGGCAGCCCGCGCGCGCATCGCCGCCGAGCTGCCCGCGGGCGCCGATGAGGCCGCCGCAGCCGAGGCCCTCAACGCCACCGTCGCCGACGGAAAGGCCCTCGCCTCCGCCATCAAGCGCCTCGAAGACGCCCGCAACGCCCTCAGCGAGGCCGAGCGCGCCGTTCAATCGGGCGAGGCCGCGCTGGTCGGCGCCACCGCCAAGCTCGCCGAGGCCACAGCGGGCCTGCAGCGCGACCTCGTAGCCCTGAAGACTGAGCAGCAAGCCACCACCGACGCGGAGCGCGCGGCGCAGGGGGTCGCCGCCGAGCTGCGCGCCGCCTTCGTCGCGCTGGGCGGGGCCGAGCTGGCGCCGGCCGAGGCCCTCGCGGCCGCTGCGCTGCGCGTCACGGCGTACAAGGTCGCCGATCAAGCCCAGGCCAACGCCGCGCGCGACCTCGCCGCGGCCCAGCAGGTGCTCGCCGAGCGCCAAGAGGCCCTCACCGCTGCGGAGGGCTCGCTCGAAGCGGCCACCCAAAAACTGGCCGAGGCCGCGGCCACCGCCGACCAAGCCGCCGCTGAGAACAGCGCAACGCAGACCATCCTCATCGACCTGTGGGCCGAGGCAGTCGCGGCGGGCGTGGCCCCGTCCATCGCCGCGACCGCCCTGCCCGCCGACCGTCTGCGGGCCCTCGAGGGCGAGCAGAAGGCCCGCGATCAGGCGCACACCGCCGCGACCCAGGGGTGCACGGCCGCCAACCAGGCAGTGGCCAAGGCCGAGACGGCCGTGCAAGAGCGCCAAGGCGCGCTCGACCGTGCGACGACAGCGCGCGCGGCGGCTGAAGCGGCCCTGCAAGCGCAGCTCATCGCCCTCGCGCTGCCTGGGGTCGAGGCGCTGGCAGCGCGCCGCCTCGCGCCCGACGCGCTGCCCGCCCTGCGCGCCCTCGGCCGACGCCTCGAGGCCGCGCGCCTGCAGGCCGAGGCCAACCGCGCCGCCGCCGAGCGCCAGCGCGCCGCCCACCTCGCGGGCCGTCCCAGCGAGCTCTCCGATGACATCGACGAGGAGGCTGTTCTCACGCAGATCAGCCACCTTCGAGCGGCCCTGGCCAGCATCGACGAGGCCCTGCTGCTCGTGCGCGGGCGGCTCCAGCGGGCGAGCGAGGTGGCGGCCGGCATCGCCGCGCTCAAGGCCACCGAGGCCCGACTGCAGATCGAGGCCCGGCCGTGGCAGGCCTTGCACGAGCTCATCGGAAAGGGCGAGGGCAAGCACTTCCAGCAATTCGCCCAGGCCCTCAACCTCAGCCAGCTGCTCTACCGGGCCAACCACCACCTCGGCGGCCTCAACCCCCGCTACCGACTGCAGCAAGAGCTCGATCAAGGCCTGCCCACGCTCCACTTCGTGGTGGTGGACCGTTGGATGAGCACCGCCCCCCGCGCGCTCAAAACGCTGTCTGGTGGCGAGTCCTTCTTGGTGTCCTTGGCGCTGGCGCTCGGGCTCTCGGACCTGCGCTCGGGCACCATGCCCATTGAGACCCTGCTGCTCGACGAGGGCTTCGGCACCCTCGACCCCGACACCCTCGAGGTGGCCCTCGCGGCGCTCCAACAGCTCCACCAGGGCGGGCGACAAGTCGGCATCATCAGCCACGTGGGCGCCCTGGCCGAGCGCATACCGGCGCAGGTGCACGTGGAGCCGATCGGCGAGGGCCGAAGTCGGGTGCGGGTGCCCAAGCGGGCCTGAGCCCCCGGCAGCGGGGGCGACGCGCTCGGCACAGGGGCCTACCTCATCGTCGAGAACAGCGAGCTGCAGACCCATGTTTGACCGGCTGGGCCGCCGCTTGGTAGCGTTCTCGGGCGGCGGCCGGCGGCGCGCTCAGGGTCCGCGCCGCGCGGAGCCCCGTGCCTACGCCCCTGCCCGATCCCCTCGTCTCCGTGGTCGTCCCGGTCTACAACGAGGAGCCCACGCTGCGCTTGCTCATCGAGCGGGTGGCGGCCCAGCCTTGGCGCAAGGAGATCATCGCCATCGACGATGGCTCGGCCGACGCGAGCCTGCAGATCCTCCACGCCCTCGCCGCCGAGCTGCCCGAGCTGCGGGTGATCCAGCTGCCGCACAACCAGGGCAAAGGGGCGGCGCTGCGGGCGGGCTTCGCCGCGGCGACCGGCGATGTGATCGCCATCCAGGACGCCGATCTCGAGTATGACCCGGCCGATCTCGACCGCCTGCTCGGTCCGCTGCGCGACGGCCGGGCCGACGTCTGCTACGGCAGCCGCTTCTTGGGTGGGCCACACAGAGTGTTGAACTTCCATCATTATGTCGCCAACCGTGGCCTCACCTTGCTCAACAACGTGTTCACCAACCTCAACCTCACCGACATGGAGACCTGCTACAAGGTCTTCCGGCGCGAGGTCCTCGACGGCTTGGTGCTGCGGGAGGACCGCTTCGGCTTTGAGCCCGAGTTCACCGCCGAGGTCGCTGCGGCTGGCTTCAAGGTCTACGAGGTGCCGATCAGCTACTCGGGCCGCGACTACGACGAGGGAAAGAAGATCGGCTGGAAGGACGGGGTGCGCGCGCTGCGGGTCATTTTGAGCTCCGGCGCCCGCACGCGGCTCCGGCGCCTTCGATGAGCGAGCCCGAGGCCGGCCCGCCCCTCCGCTGGAGCCCGGCCGACGCGCTCTGGATCGCCCTGCTGTTCCTGGTGGCCCTGCTGCTTCAGGGCCTGCAATCCCAGAACTACTTCGACGGCGACACCGGCTACCACATCGCCGTGGGCCGATACACCCTGCAGCACGGCATCCTCCACGAGTTCCGCTGGACGCCCTTCTCCTGGCTCGGTGCGCACTACGCCGACAAGGAGCTGCTGCTCCACCTGCTCCTGGCGCCCCTCAGCCTGCTCGACCCCAACCTCGCCGCCCGCATCGCCGGCGCCTGCATGGGCGGCGCGCTGCTCAGCGTGCTGTACGTCATTTTGCGCGTAGAGCGGGTGGAGCGGGCCGGGGCCTGGGCCCTGCTGCTGCTGCTCCTCTCGGGGGCCTTCACCCACCGCTTCATCCTCGTGCGCCCGCACGTCATGAGCATCAGCCTCGCGCTGCTGGTGCTGTGGTCGGCGGCGCGGGGCCGGTGGGCCCTGCTCGCCCTCTCCTGCTTCGCCTTCCCCTTCGCCTACACCGCCTGGCACCTGACCTTGGCCCTGGCCTTCATCGGCGCCGCGGCCCGCCTGCTCGGCCGCGCGCCCCGGTGGTGGGCCCCCGCGCCGATCGCCAGCCTGTGCTTGGCCCTCGGGGTGCTCAGCCACCCCAACTTCCCGGAGAACCTCAGCTTTTTTTGGATCCAGAACGTCGAGGTGCTGTTTCAGACCGCCTGGTCCGACCGCCCCGGCTTCGAGCTCGGCGGAGAATTCCAGCCCTTCTCCCCGATGGGCCTGCTGCGCTACTGCGCCTTACCCGCCCTCGCCCTGGTCGCGGCCTTGACGCTTCAGCTCCGCGCGCGGCGCGCCGACCCGCTGGCCCTCGCCGCATCCGCCGCCGGCCTCGGCATGCTGGTGATGACCCTCCAGACCCAGCGCTTCGTCGAGTACTTCGTGCCGTTCAGCCTGCTCGCCGCGCTGAGCAGCCTCGGGCTGGCCGCGCTGCCCGGCGCGCTCCGGCCCGCCCAGCTCGCGGTCCCGGCCCTCGGGCTCAGCTTCTTGTGGACCGCCGCGCTCGGCAGCGCCCCGCTCCACATGCTCGCCGGCCGGAGCATCATCTACCCGCCAGACGTCGAAGAAGCCGTGCAGCAGCTCATCCCCAAGGGTGCGCAGGTCTTTCACTGCGACTGGCTGACCGTCGGCGAGGCCATGCTCGCGCTGCCCGACCGGCGCTTCTTGTTCGCGCTGGACCCGGTGCTGTTCTACCGGGGCGATCCGGTGGCCTACGACCTCTGGTGTCGGCTGCTCCACGAGCCGGTGCCCAAGGCCGGGGATGGCCTGCGAGACGTCATTCACGCGGACTACGTGCTCTGCGACCAACGGCCGGAGTGGGCGCCCCTCAACGCCAACCTCGCGGCCGACCCCAGCGTGTCGGGGCCGCTGTCGGTCGGACCGCTGCGCTTGTGGAAAGTGCTCCCTGCGGGGGCCGATCCGAGCGGCCCGCCGCCTGCTACGCTCCCGGCCCCCCCCTGATGGAGCTCCCCATGCGCGCCCCCCTCCGCCCTCCTCCCGCGGGCGTCCGCGCCGGCGCGGGCTTCGCTGCGCTGGCCCTGCTGCTCCTCTGCCCCCTCGGCGTCGCGCAGGCCACGACCCACAACGTCGGCGGCGGCGCCAGCTACACCACCGTCCAGGCCGCCATCAACGTCGCAGTGGACGGGGACACCATCCTCATCGCCGCCGGCACCTTCCGCGGCCCGATCGACACCCGGGGCAAAGACCTCATCATCCGCGGCGGCGGATCCTCCGCCACCATCCTTCGGCCGAGCACCGGCACCACCGGCACCACCGTCCTCACCATCAGCCGCGGCGAGACGGTCAGCCTCCGCGGGGTGCAGATCACCGGCGGCGGCCAGGGCATCGAGGTCCGGGCCAGCGCGCTCACCGCCCAGGACGTGCTCGTGACCGGCAACAGCGGCGGCGGGGCCGGGGCGGGCGTCGAGCTGTCCGAGGGCGCGAGCGGCACCTTTACGCGGGTGGACATCACCAACAACACCGCCGGCGCCGCCTTTGACGGCGGTGGCCTCATCGTCTACGACAGCGCGCTGACCGTCGTGGACGGCGTCTGGTCGGGCAACACCGGCACCAAAGGCGGCGGCGCCCACGTGCTGCGGAGCGACCTGAGCCTCGACGGGCTCGTGATCTCCGGCAACACGGCCCGAAGCCAGGGCGGCGGCATCTACGCCGACGACAGCGTCGTGATTGACGCCGTGGACGTCATCGTCAGCACCAACACCAGCACGAGCCGCGGCGGCGGGGTGGCGGCCAACGACAGCGATCTCCGGTGGAGCGGGGGCGCCTTCACCGGCAACCACAGCGGCAGCGCGGGCGGCGGCGTGGCGGTCAGCGGCCAAGCGGCCACCGGCAGCGCCCTGGACGCGGACTTCACCGACAACAGCGCCACCGGCGACGGCGGCGCCGTCTTCGCGAGCACGCTCACGCTCAGCCTGTCGGACGCCCGCCTCGAGGGCAACACCGCGGGCGCCCGCGGCGGCGGCCTGTGGACCCTCGACGCCGGCCTCACCCTCAACCGCTTGGCGCTCGTCGCCAACACCGCGGTGGAGGAGGGCGGCGGCGCCAACCTCACGCGCAGCGGCAGCGGGGCGGCGGCCCTCGCGACCACCCTGCTGCTCGACGCCAACGAGGGCAGCGACGGCGGCGGCATCTACGCCGAGGTGCCGCTCACGGTGCGCGGCCTCACGGGCGGCGGCAACCGCGCGCGCAGCGGGGACGGCGGCGCCATCTGGGCGGGCAGCAACCTCGTGCTCAGCCGGGTCAGCCTCATCGGCGACAGCGCGGCCGGGAACGGCGGCGTGGCCGCCCTGGACACCGGCAACCTGACGGTCTCCGAGGCCAGCGTGCAGGGGGCCAGCGCCGAGCGGGGCGGGGCCTTCTTTGCGCTGGGCGGCGGCGTCGAGCGCCACGCCCTCACCGACGTGGCCTTGATGGACTGCGCCGCGGGGGTCGAGGGCGGCGGCCTCTACGTCGATGGCGCGGCCAGCCTCGCGCTGAGCAACGTGGAGATCAGCGGCAGCACGGCCGACTTTGAGGGCGGCGGCGCGCACATCGGCAGCGTCGCCGCGCTGAGCTGGCTGGGCGGCGGCCTGCGCGACAACAGCGCCCCCACCGCGGGCGGCGCCAGCATCAGCGGGAGCGCCGGCTCGATGCAGCAGCTCGTCATCGCCGGCAACCAGGCCGCCACCCGGGCGGGCGGCCTGCAGCTCCGCACGCTCAGCGGCGCGCTGCGGATCGAGAACACCGCCATCTACGAGAACAGCGGCGCAGAGGGCGCGGGCCTCGCCTTGCTCAACCGCGGCGGCGCCCTGGAGCTGCACCAGCTGAGCGTGCTCGCCAACACCGGCGACGGCGTCTACGCCCAGGGCGGGGCGCTCACCGTCTACAATACCGTGCTGCAGGGCAACTCCGGCGCGGGGCTGCGGGCAGACGCGGCCACCAGCCCGCTAAGCGCCACCTACACCATGGCCAGCGGGAACGGCGGCGACTGGGCGGGCAGCGCCGCCAGCCTGTCGAGCGCCACCGGCAACCAAGCGGCCGACTGCAGCTGGGCCGCGCTCAGCCGAAACGACAACCCAGACGACGATGTGCTCACCTTCGGGGCGCCGAGCGCCTGCCGCGATCAGGGAGACCCCGCCCGCATCGACCTCGACGGCAGCCGCTCCGACCCCGGCCACCTCGGCGGTGATGGCGCGCTGGACGCTGATCTGGACGCGGATGGCTACGCGCTCAGCGAGGGCGACTGCGCCGACGCCGACCCCACGGCCCACCCGGGCGCCGCGGAGGTCTGGTACGACGGCGTGGACGGCGATTGCCTCGGCGGGGACGACGACGACGCCGACGAGGACGGCGCCCCGGCGCCCACCGACTGCGACGACGGCGACGCCTCGACCTTCCCCGGCGCCGCCGATCCCGAAGGCGACGGCCTGGACCAGGACTGCGACGGCCTCGACGGCAGCGGCGGCGGCGCCGACGGGACCGATGGCACCGACGGCACCGACGGCACCGACGGCACCGACGGCACCGACGGCACCGACGGCGCCGACGGCACCGACGGTGCCGACGGGAGCTGGACCGGCGCCCAGGACGCCGACAATGACGGCTACGTCCAAGGCGAAGACTGCGACGACGCCGATGCCGAGGTCAACCCCGGCGCGACCGAGCGGTGCGACAACGGCAAAGACGACGACTGCGACAGCCACGACGACGACTTCGACATCGAGTGTGACAAGACCGGCGGCGGCGGCTGCGCCACGGCCGGGCCCCGCGGCGGCATCGGCGTCCTGCTCGGCGCCCTGCTCGGCGCCCTGCTGCGCGCGCGGACGGTCCGCCGACGCCGCGCCTGAGCGCCGCCGCTGCCCGCCGCTCCCCCTGCTTTCCTGCGCCGACGAGGGCCCGACATGCCACCATTTCTTGGCGAGAACGCCGTCCTGATCGCCAACCCCGCCGCTGCCGGCGGGAAGGTCGGCCGCCGCTGGGGCGAGCTCAGCGCCCAGCTCTCGGCCGCCCTGGGCCCCGGGCTCCACGTCTACCGCACCGAGGGGCCCCGCCACGCGATCACGCTGGCCCGGGACGCGGTCAAAGCAGGCTTCACCACGGTGATCTCACTTGGGGGCGACGGCACCCACAGCGAGGTCACCAACGGCATCCTCCAGGCCGAGCCGCCGCCCGGCGCGGTGAGCCTCGGCGTGCTGCCCGGCGGCACCGGCGGCGACCTGCGGCGGGTGCTGAGCCACGGCCAGTCCTTCGAGTCGGCCCTGGCCCGCCTGACCACCGCCCCGAGCGCGCCCATCGACTGCGGCGCCCTGTCCTGGCGCGGCGACAGCGGCCAGACCGAGCGCGGCTACTTCCTCAACGTCGCGAGCTTCGGCATCGGCGGCTTGGTGGATCGCATCGTCAACGGGAGCAGCAAAAACCTGCCCGGCGGCGTCGTTTTCTACACGGCCACCCTGCGCGCGCTCTACCGCTACCGCCCGGCGATGGTGAAGCTGCGCCTCGACGGCGTCGAGCTGGAGCCGGTCCCGGTCACCAACGTGCTGGTCTGCAACAGCCGCTTCGCGGGCGGCGGCATGATGTTCGCGCCGGACGCCAAGCTGGACGACGGGCTGTTTGATGTGGTGATCATGCGCCAAAAAAGCGTGTGGCACACCGTTTCGCTCAGCAACGCCATGTACACGGGCGAGCACCTCAAGGACCAGACGGTCAGCGTGCACCGCGCCCGCGAGATCGTCGCCGAGACCATCGGCCCCGATCCGGCGTGGATGGACATCGACGGCGAGGCGCCCGGCACCCTCCCGGCGACGCTGCGGGTGCTGCCGGGGGCCATCCGCCTCATTGACCCGCAGCCGCAGGTGCTCATGAACCCCTTGCGCTGACCTCCCCCGCGCGCTCGGAGCTCCCTGTGACCACGTCCAGCCCAACCGCCCCTCCCACCGAGCGCGTCACGCTCATCACCGGCTGCACCTCGGGCATCGGCGAAGCGGCGGCCCGCGCCCTCGCCGCCCAGCCCGGCACCCTGGTGCTCCTCGGCCGGAGCGCGTCCAAGCTCGCCGCCCTCCAGGCCGCGCTGCGCGGCGGCGCCGCCACCATCGAGACCATCCAAGCAGACCTCGGCGAGCGGGCCCAAGTGCGGCGGGCCGCCGAGGCGCTCCTCGCCACCCACCCCAAGCTGCACCTGCTCATCAACAACGCCGGCGTCTACAACCAGGAGCGCAAGCTCACCGCCGACGGGGTGGAGGAGACCTTCGCGGTCAACCACCTCGCCTACTTTGAGCTGACGCTGCGCCTGCTGCCGGCCTTGCGGGCGGCCGCCGCGCCCGACGCCCCTGCCCGCGTGATCAACGTCGCCAGCGACGCCCACCGCGCCAGCTCGATGGGGTGGGCAGACCTGGAGAAGGCCCAAGGCTATGGCCAAGGCTGGGGCGCCTACGCCCAGAGCAAGCTCGCCAACATCTTGTTCACCCGGGCGCTGGGCCGTCGGCTGGCGGGCCGCGGGGTCGTGGTGCACGCGATGCACCCCGGCTTCGTGAACAGCGGCTTCGCGCGAAACAACGGCTGGCTGGGCAACCTCGCCATGAACATCAGCCGGCCCTTCCAGCGCAGCCCGGCGCGGGCCGCCGAGACCATCACCTTCCTCGCCACCAGCCCCGAGGCAGGCCGCAGCACGGGCGGCTACTGGGCGAACGAGCGCCCGAGCACCCCGACCCGGGCGGCGCGAGACGAGGCCGCCGAAGAGCGGCTCTGGGCCGTCTCTTTGGAGCGCTGTGGCCTCAGCGAGCCCGCGCTCTGAGCCGAGCCGCTCAGCGGCCGCGCCGGGCGTAGGCCAACAGCTCGCCCACCAGGGCTTGGGTGCCCGCGCCCTGAAACCACCGCACGACGAAGCTGGGCACCATGCCGCCCGGGCCATAGGCCAGCTCGTAAACAACGTGCGAGCCGCCGTTCTTGCCCTCGGTGACCTCCCACTTGCCGGTGTCTTTGACCACCTCGACGCCATCGCCGGTGAGGCCGGTCTGGTTTGCGCTCTTCTTCCAGTTGAAACGCAGGCCGCCGGGGATGGGCTCCGACCACATGTCCACCACCACCTCGCGCGCCGTGATGCCCGCCGCCTCGTGGCGCTGCCAGGCCCGGTCCACGCCGTTGGCGCTGCCGAGCACGTCGCAGTGGCTCACTGAGCTGAAGTAGAGGTCGTGATCGGCGTGCTTGGCGAGCAGGCGCTGCAGGTCTTTGGGCGCCACGTCCCAGTCGCAGACCGCGCGCACCGCTTGAACGCCCTCGGCGTCCGCCTCGGCCTTGAAGAAGACGCAGCCGTTGGTCTCGGCGGTCTGCGTCCAGCCCGCGAGAGCAACGTTGGGGAGCACCATCAGCGCGAGCACGAGCAGGATCTTCACGGGGGCCTCCGAGCCGGCGCGCGGGGGGAGCGGCGCGCACGCTGCCGACCCGCATGGGCTATCCTCGGCTCCCTCGGGCCGCCCTCGGCCGGGGAGAGCCTGGAGCGCCCATGGATCCGCAGCGAACCTCTGCCTTCATCGCGTTGATCTGCCTCGGCGCCTTCGCCGCCGCGCCGGTCCTCGCCGAGGAGCCCGACGCGCCCGCTGCGCCGCCGGCCGAGCCGACGCCCCCCGCCAACCCTTGGGACCGCGAGGGCTTCGGCTGGGGCGGCGTTCCGGCCCTGGCCTACAACAGCGACGATGGCTTCGGCGGCGGCCTTTTGGCCAGCGTCTACCGCTACGATGGCGGCACCGCGCCCTACAAGTGGTCGAGCACGGTGCTGCTCTACGTCACCACCAAACAGGTGCACACCCACCGCGTGGACTTCGACTTCATCGAGGTCGCCGACCTGCCCCTGCGCCTCACCACCCGCGCCGAGTTCTCCAGCACCCGCTCGGCCAACTACTGCGGCCTCGATCCGAGCCGGCCTTGCGCGCTCGCTGACGCCCAGGCGCTGGCCGATCAGCTGGAGCTCTCGCGTCAAGCCGAAGAAGACCTCATCAGCCGCTACCACAAGGTGCGCCTGATCCAGCCCAACGGACTCATCAGCGCGCGCTACGCCATCGACCCGATGCCGCACCGGGTGGAGCTGATGCTGGCCTGGTGGGGCAGCGCCTTCATCCCCGGCGACTTTGACGTGCGGGTGCCCTTTCCCAACTCGCTCTACGCCTTGGACAACCCCGGCGGCGAGGAGGGCTTTAGCAGCGTGCTGCAGACCGGCGTGATGGTCGACAACCGCGACAATGAGCCCGCGCCGCGCACCGGCTACTGGGTGGAGGGCACCGTCCGCGGCGCCAGCAAGCTGTGGGGGAGCGACTGGGATTGGTTTGGATACAATACGACCCTGCGCGGCTACCTGCCCTTCAACAAGTCCAAGCGCTTGGTCGGCGCCGGCCGCCTCGTCGCGGACGGCATCCTCGGCGAGTCGGCCTTTTTGGACGAGACCCGCATCGGCGGCTCGCAGATCTACGAGACCTTCGGCGGGCAGCGCAGCGGCCGCGGCGTGCGCCTCCGGGGCGTCGCCGGAAAAGTGCGCTTCATCGCCCAACCTGAGCTGCGCTGGACCTTTAGCAGCTTCAAGGTGAGCAAGGCCAACATCGATCTCACGGCCATCGCCTTCTCGGACGTGGGGTGGCTGGCCCAAGATTGGTCCAATCTGGACAACAACGCCCTGCTCCTGACCGAGGGCCTCGGGATGCGGTGGGCCTTCAACAAAAACTTCATCATCCGCACCGACGTCGGCTTCGCTGCCCGCGAAGAATTCGCGCCAGGCATCTACATCGACGTGGGCAACCTGTGGTGATGCCGGTCGCGCGACGCGGCGACACGGCCGATCCGCCGCAATAGGCGGCGACCATGCACGCCGCCCCGCCGCCCGCCACGCCCCTCCCCAGCCTCGACTGCGCCCTCGCGGGCCGCTGCGGCGGCTGCCCGTGGATCCACCGGACCCTGGCCGATCAGCGCCAAGCCAAGCTCGACGCGCTGCGGGCCCGTTGGGGGGCCGCCGGGCTCGCCCCCTCGGCCCTCGACGGCCTCGCGCTGACCGACGTCGGCCCCAGCGGCCAGCGCGACCGCATGGACGCCAGCCTCCGCACCGCCGAGGGCCGCGTCGTGATGGGCCTCTACGACGTCAATCACCAAGAGTTGGTCGATGTCGAGCGCTGCCCTCAGCAGTCGGCGGCCCTGGCCCCCGCCTGGGCGGCGCTGCGGGCCGACCCGCCCCCGCTCGCCCGGGCCAGCCTGCGCCTTCGGGTGGGCCCAGACGGCGCTTGGGGCTTGTGGATCGACGCCGCCAACGCCGACATCGGCGCGCTGCTCGACGAAGGCGACTGGCTGCGCCGGGCCGCCGGCCGCTTTGAGATCGCGATCGGCCAGCGCCACAAGGCCCTGCTGCTCGATCGACCGCGCCCCCGCCTCGGCCCGCCCGCCCTCGGGCGGTGGTTCGACAGCGCGCTGCCCGGGGCCACGCCGGAGCGCGTGCCGCTCTACGGGCCGGTGGGCGGCTTCTCGCAGCCCGGCATGTCCAGCAACGCCGCCTTGGTGGCCGAGGTCGCCCGACTCGCGGCCTCGACCGGCGCCCGCCGCTGGCTCGAGCTCGGGGCGGGCAACGGCAACCTGAGCAGCGCCCTGCTGCGGGGCGGGGCCGAGGTGGTCGCCGTCGAGCCCGATCCGCTGGCCAGCGCCGGCCTGGAGCGCATGGCGCAAGACCAAGGATGGA